>DASZPH010000056.1:0-6629 GCA_035550375.1 Pirellulales bacterium
GGCCGAGAGTTTCCGCAAAAACTCCTTGTTGGCCGCCTGTTCAAAATCTTCGCCGGTAAGCATATTCACCATCACAGCGGGTAGTTCGTTGGAAAGTTCGCGGTAAATCCGGTGCCGATAGTGCTTCTCGAAGAACGGCAGAGCGTTTTCCGCAGGGCCGCGCAGCAGAGAGGCGTGGTGCACCGGAACCAGGTGGGTCACATGGTCGGCCAGGCCGAAGTAATGCAACGGATGGTGGCCTGTCCAGACGGCGATCACGGGAGTGGGAGACGGCGACGCACGAGGGGAGTCGGCGTGGCCGGCCTCGCCGTTGCCTGCGCCTTCGTTCGTGAGTGCGGGACACGGACTGTCAACGGTTGCCCCCGCGACGTGGAGGGGGCCGCTGTCGATGCCGATGAAGAGGCTGGACTGGGCGACGAGCGCCGCCAGCGCCTCGCAGTCGCCGGTGCCGATCTTGCCCCAGAGGGAAGAATCGGCGCCGGGGTTGAAGATGCGCCGGCCGTCCGCTAGCGGCGTGCGTCTGTCCCAGTCGAGGATCACCGGCACGTAGCCCGCGTCGATGGCCGCCTCGCAGACGCGCTGAGCCAGCTCGTGCGGCAGGTTCTTTCGTTCGCTGGAGGTGTTGCCCTCGTAGTGCAGGAGCACCGCCGGGTAGCGTCCGTCGGGACGTCTGCCGGCATGGCAAATCGACGCCAAGTAGGTGCGTGCCGCCTCCCAGGCGCCTTCGCCGGCCGACAACCGGTAGCGGCAAAGCTCAGGGATAGGCTCCAGACGGAATACGGATTTCAAGCAGTGCTCGGCCTTCGTGCTGGGACTGTCGGCGTAGACTGTCATGCATTCGTCCCAGGAAAGCTCGAAGACGTGCCGGTATTGAAAGCGGTTGACCCGATCGCGGTCGCGGATGATCAGCCGGCGATACAGAGACCGCGGTTTCTCATCGGATGGCCGTGCGGCAACGGGCGGCAGTTTGCCGATGCCGGCGGCTACGTCGATTTGCCATTCGGGATGGTAATGCTGCAAATGCGCCAACACCGACGTGAGCTGCACGGCGTCGCCGAGCCCGTGACGAAAGTCGATGAGGATGGTCGGTTCGGTCGACCGCTCGCAGGGAGGACATCCTGGGCGGGGCGCTATGCCGGTAGATCGGTTCACGGGCTGACTCGCTTGGATAGGTGGAGAAACACTGGGAGCTTGCACGGGGGGCGATGGCGCGGGAGAAGCTTGCATGTGTGCTGCACAGCGGTCGATCGCCCGTATCACGTCGGCGGGAGTGATCAACTCCATGCATTCCGGGATGCGCAGGTCCGGGGTTACCTGAACCGGCCGCTCGCAGACTTCCCTGCGATCCTTCTCGTCGCCGTCGCCGACGAGCTGGCAGCGCGATCGCCAGCATGGATCGCTGGCGCAGCAGGGGAGCGAGCCGATCGTGTGAAGGAAATGGTGGCCGGGATATTGCTCCCAATGGGCCGGCTCGCGCCCTCCCGCCACCACCACGCAGGAGCGCCGCGGTCTGCTGGGTCTCGGCTCCACGGCCGCGGCCAGGTGCATGGCGAAAGTGACCGGGCAGAGCACTCCCGTAGCGTGGTGCATGAGGAGCACGAAGTCACGCAAACTTGTTCGCCCCACCAGGTCGATGGCACCGTTGAGCCGTGGATGCCAGTGCCCGGCCTCGCCGCACTGCACGAACTGGAGGCGGCCCTGGAAGTGATCGACGACCGCCTGATAGTTGGCCGGGTTCCACCATTTGGCGGTGAAGTCGTATTTGCCGCCGGCGATCACGATCCAGAAGTCCTCCCTGACGCCAAGCTCGGCAAACGGCCTCGGCCGCTCTTTCTCCTCCCTCGACAGGTGGATGTCGCCGGCAAAACGCGTGAGCGGAATGGTGGTGCCGAGCCTCTGCTCCAGGAAATGGGCGTAGCCATGAATGAAGTGATAGGGGCGAGAGTTGGCCTGATGGATGAGCGGATAGTGGCATTCGATTTTCTCAACACCTTCCTCATGCTCGGCCAGCGGCGTGATGTGCGGGTTGTTCAACCAGAGTGCGTCCGCCGACGTGCGAATGTCGGTCTGAAACTTGCCCGGGTGCGCCAGGTGCAAGTCGCGCACGGCGGCGGTCAACATCATGATGTCGCCGGGGCTCTGGAACGAACGAAGCACAAGCCGGCGCACGGCGCCGTTGGTGTGAACGTCTTGGTCGGCAACAGCGATCGATTGCGTGGTCATGAACGGCCGAAGGAAAGGGGTGTCTCGTAGGTCGGTGTCAGTCCGAAGTCAGGGGGCGTGAAGATGCTCCTGGCTCCCTGTAACCTCCTCGCTCTCTGCCGTGGGCCGCTGGAGGCGGAGGTCATCGGCGGTCGTGCGGCCGGCGGTCTCCGCTGCTCCGCCTGGTTGCAGCGTTGCCAGAATCTGCGTGGTCGAGACGCCGTCGATGCACGAGGTGACGCACACGCGGCCGCCGTAGCCCTCAACGATCTCATGGCCCACGACTTCGTCATGGGTATAGGTACCGCCTTTCACCAGCACATCGGGCCGGATCGCTTCCAACAGGCGATGCGGCGTCGGGTCGTCGAAGATCAGCACGTAGTCGACGCAACCCAAGGCAGCGACGATCGTTGCCCTGTCTGCAGCGGAGATGATCGGCCGGGCCGGGCCTTTCAGTTGCCGCACGCCGGCATCACCGTTGACGGCGACGACGAGCACCTCGCCCAGGGCGCTGGCCTCTTCGAGTAGCCGCACGTGCCCGACATGGAGCAAGTCGAAACAGCCGTTGGTAAAGACGATCGTCTGGCCGGATCGTCGGTGGCCGGCAAGCCGCGGCAAGAGCGCTTCGAGAGTCGCCACTTTCGCAGGCCCTCGCTTAACCTTCCGGATCTCCGGCGGAAAATCGGGGCGCGCGTCAGCGGTTCGGAGCGAAGCGTGGGCCACCGAGACCAACTCGGATCGCGTAATGGGAACGACGCCGAAACGTTCGACCTGTAAACCGGCGGCCAGGTTCGCCAGGTGGATCGTGTCCGGCCACGAGAGCCCAGCCGCGGCACCCAAGCCGAGCATGGCGAGCGTCATGTCCCCGGCGCCGGTGACGTCCGACACTTGCCGTGGGAGCGTGGCAAAGTGCCGGCCGCCTTCGCTGTCGACCAGCACCATGCCTTCGGCATCGAGCGTTACCAGCACCGAAGCCAGGTTGAACCGTCGCAGCAGTCTCTGCCCGGCGGCGATTGCGTCCGCAGGCGAACGGATGGCGAGTCCAGAGGCCAGCTCGGCCTCGATGCGGTTCGGCTTGATCAGAGCGGCGCCGGCATAACGGGTGTAATCGGCCACTCGCGCGGGATCGACGATACTGGGCAACCCGCACGCAGCGGCGGCTTGAAGGAGGCTGTGCAGCAGACGTGGCGTGCAAACGCCCTTGTCATAGTCGGCGATGCACAAGGCCTGGCAGCCGGCGAGTCGCTCGATAGCCAGGGCGGCAAGGCGGCTTTCAAGCGTGTCGGGAAGCGGGCATCGGGATTCCCGATCCAGCCGCACGATCTGGTGTGGCTGCCGCCCCACGGTGCGGCCAACGATGCGCTCCTTGACGGTCGTCTGACGGTCCGCGTCGCTCACGATAAGGGTTCTCTCGATTCGCGCGTCAGCGAGCAGGCGCAGGAGTGTTCGGCCTGCTGCGTCCTCGCCGACGACGCCGGCCAGCTCGACGGTACAGTCGAGCGCTGTCAGGAGCATGGCCACGCCGGCGGCTCCCCCCGCTCGCACCTCATCCTGCTCTGCTTGGAGGACGAGTACGGGCGCTTCGGGGCTTACACGCGCCGCGACGCCCCAGGCATAGCGGTCGAGGATCAGATCGCCCACGACCAGCACGCGCCCTCCGATAAACGTGTCCAAGGCATGCGGCCACCGGTTCATCGCGCGCACCTCAAGCGTCCCGCCGTAGGCGGTCGTTCTTTTGAGCCGACCGATCGAAAGGTACGGGCCATTCGGCGCGGCCGGCGTTGTACGGGTCCCTCTACCCATAACTGCGCGCAACTCGGGTGAAAGGTGCGCGCAAAATCCTCGAAACGGAAATTTTTTTCAGCGGGGCAAGAAAAGCCGGAACTTTGGGCCGACCAGCTTGCGCAGTTTGCCCGGCTCCTCGTTGTGCCGGCTCGGAGGAGGGGCTGCGGCGTCAGCTTGCCGCCCCGCCTCGAACCGTCGCACGCAGCGCTGCGTAGCTTCGCTGGCGGTAATCAGGCGGTCGTTAGCGAACCGCAAAGAAACCGCGTGCATCGGTCCGCGGCCGTGCTAAAATGACCGGACCGTTAGCCTGCCGGCACAGGCAAATCGAGGTGCGTTCGGAGCGGCGGAAATAAGAGGGAGGTGGAGCGCGAGGGACAAACGGCTTTCGTCTTTATGCCGTCATCTCTTGGTCCCAGCGTGACCAAGGCACGGGTGGCCAAGCCCCTTCTTATCAGATTGGCCCACACTTCCGGCTTGGCGATAGAGCGATGGCCACGGGATCGCTGTGTCACTGCTCAAACGCATCCTGAGGATTAAAGCCTCGGGGGCATGTTGCGCCGGCGGAGGACGACTGGTCGGTCATTTCTGCCAAGTGCACCGCCCCCGAGGCGCTTTTATCTTGTGCGGCGCTCCCGGAATTGGCAACCGTCCTCCGGTGGGTACAGCCACCGCCAAAGCGGCGTTTTCAGACGTAAAATATGCGACCTTCCCGACCTGAAAAAAATCCTGATCGGCAGTCACGTCCCTTCGGCGGGCGATGATTGCCCGTAAGTTCGGCCCTGGTCTCGTCGTCGCAACTGACGGAAGGCGCGGAGGCACGTGCGGCGCTCACTCTTGGTGAAGACATGGCCCGCCAGTCGGCCGGAGCGTTGCGTAAGCCGTTCCAAAAGGCCGGCCGACCAGTCCCCGCCCTTGTCGCCCATGTTTTTCAGCACGAATGCGCAACCTATGGGGCTCTTATCCCGACAGAATTGCTCGAGCATATCCTCATCGTCAACCTGGCGCGTCTCATCTTGACCCATCGCGACTTGAGCCGCCTCTGGATGATCGGACAGCGACTCTTCCCAGAATTCAGGCAGGCTTGGCAGCTCGAAAAGAAGTCCTGGGCGGCGGCCTCGCACGTCGAGCCATCGATCAGCGGCATGCTCAGCCGCTGGCGAGAGTTCGATCATCGCTCGGCATGCACCCTCCGTAAAGGTCAAGGTTCCATCGTGGGCGTTGTAGTCGTGGACATCGAGCCGCAAGAGTTCGCTGTGCCGCCGTTGCAGTTCAGCAGCCAGTCGCTGCAACGTTTGTTGCCGGCAGCGCCTGGCGGCGGCACGCGGACCGCCGGCGCCGAGCGTGTCCTCGCGCCTGCGGCTCTGGCGCACGACACGCCACGCCCAGCGGATTTGACAGGTCGTGTACTCGTAATCGGCGATGCCGGGGTAGAGCCGGACGAGGCTGAACCAGACCCAATAGACGTCGTCCTCCGAACCGTCGGGCGACAGCGACTTCAGCCGGGATTTGACGCCCAGCGCGATCTGCGGATCCTCGTTGCAGATTTGCCGCACGATGGCCGCTGACCGCTCAAGATGGAAACGCATGGCGGTGCTCCTTGCAACAAGTTGCACCGCGAAGGACGACTGGTCGGGCTTCAGCATACCACCGCTGTCAACCGGGCTCCTGCCGGCGACTACCAGTTTGTGGGTGGCAGGCGAAAGATTCTCTCTGGCGGCACGATACCAGGCTGGCGCCTTGGTTAACGTCCAGCAGAACGGTCTTGGCAATCAACAGGACGCGGCGCCTTTTGTAGCGCGCGGCGACGGCGACTATCCTGATCCCCATGCTCGACCAGCAACGTCTCAAGCTCCGCTTTGGCCCCTACCGAACACCGAAGTTCAAGTACGGCGCCAGGGTCATGGACGAGATCCGCGGCGAGGTTGAAATCGTCGCGCTGCACGACGGCCCGATTCCCTGGCCGGTCGGCAAGCGCGGCCGTGTTCGTGCCCTGATCCTCTGCGGCGACCTCGCGAGGGCGGTGCGGCACGAGGCGAATATCGTGGTTCAGCATTGGTGGGGCGTGAAACACGCCACGGTGCGGAAGTGGCGGCGGGCCTTGGGCGTCGCGCCTACGAACGCCGGCACCAGCCAGTTACGTCGGGAGCACTTCGACGAGCACACTAGCGTGGGCCAAGGCGCGCGACCCTGGGCGTCGGGAGAAGATCGGGGCCAGCCGGCGAGGAAAACCAAGTCCGCCGCACGTCATCGCCGCCATGCGCGAGGGGCGAACCGGCAAACCTCACTCGGACGAGGCGAAGGCGAAGATAAGTGCGGCACACCGGACACGCGGCACTCGGCCCCCCAGGGCCGCACGCCCGTGGACCGCGGAGGAGGATGCCCTGTGTCGGGCGCTGCGGCCAGCAGAGGTGGTTCGGCGGACCGACCGGACTCTATCTGCGGTGAACCAGCGGCGACGTGTGCTGGGCGTGCCGGATGGCCGCCGGCGCGGGAACAAGGCCATGTGTCTGGCAAATAACTCTGGCGCGCTGGCTGCGCAAGCTGTAGAACATGGGGAAGGAGTGTTCTGTGTTCTTTCGGCAGAATGGAGCGAGCCATGGATTCGAGTTCTTCGAGGGTGGATCGTGCGGCCTTGCGAGAGC
>DASZPH010000058.1:0-15225 GCA_035550375.1 Pirellulales bacterium
CGCGGCCGAAGATGGGATCGCGCCAACGCCGAAGCACTCATGGCGTTAGATTGCCTAGAAAGCAGTAACGCTTGGCACCTTTATTGGACAACCCTTGATCCCGAAAGAAATTAGCATTGCCAGAATCCCTGGCCAGACACCTACCCAATCATCCGATTGACACTCGCCTGCCAGCCTCTAAAATAAACCGTTTTCTCGCAACACTACCGATGCCGCCAAAAGCAGCTTCCCCTCGCGGAAGCTTGTTTTCTTTCGGCCCCCCAACCGATCCCGGCGGCCCAAACCTTTGCGGAGGAAGGATGACGAGTGCCTTGGCCGAACGGTTGCCCGCTGGCGACTTCGAGGAGAAAAGGCCGTTAAACGCCGCCATCGAGAAGGCCGACGTTTTGATCGAGGCGCTGGAGTGGATCCGGCGATTCCGCGACAAGGTCACCGTGATCAAGCTCGGCGGCAGCGTTATGGAAGACGCCAATTCGCTCCGGCACCTGCTGCTCGACATCATCTTCATGCGGACCGTCGGCATGCGGCCGGTGGTCGTCCACGGCGGCGGCGCCGCCATCAGCCGGGCCATGACCGAGGCCGGGCTTGTGCCCCGCTTCGTGCAAGGCCGCCGCTACACCGACGACCCGGCCCTGGAAATCGTCGAACGGGTGCTGGCCTACGAGACGAGCGAGCACATTTACCAGCGGATCGAAGAGCTGGGGGGCCGCGCCGCCCCGCTCAATTTCCACACCACCAACGTCCTTTTCGGCGAGCGGATCATGCTCCCCGGCGACGACGGGCAGCCGATCGACCTGGGCCACGTCGGCCACGTGACGCGCGTCGATCACACCACGATCGAGAACCTCTGCTACGCCGGAATCGTTCCCGTCATTCCCTCGATGTGCCTCGACGCCAACAAGCAAAAGCTGAACGTGAACGCCGACACGGCGGCCACCGCCGTCGCTCAAGCGATGCGGGCCGAGAAGCTGGTCTTTCTCAGCGACGTAAACGGGGTGCGCCGCCGCAAGGACGACCCGGCCTCGCTCATCAACTCGCTCACCGCTTCCGAGGCGCGGCGGATGATCGCCGACGGCGCCGTTGAATCGGGCATGATTCCCAAGGTCGAAGCCTGCCTGGCGACGCTCGACAACGGTGTGAGCAAGATTCACATCATCGACGGCCGCCTGCGGCATTCGCTCCTGCTGGAAATCTACACCAGCAGCGGCGTCGGCACCGAAATCGTCAAGGGGTGAGCCGCCAGTCGATAACAAAGCGTCGGAGGGCCGCAGGCCGTCATCGGACCCGTCAAGACCGAACCGCCCGCCCAAGGTAACTGTCTTACGCCCGTCCCAGCAGGGTTTTTCGTTACATCGTCCAGAACTTCGGAACCTTTTTATGGCCGCTTCCTCAGCGTTTGCCCCACGGGCTTCGCACGATCCGCCCCGCGCTTCTGCCCGGCCCTCTTCGTCGGCCGAGGTGATCGAGTTGTTCAAGCGGTACGTTGTGCCCAACTACAACCGCTATCCCGTCTGCCTGACACGGGGCGAAGGTTCTTACGTCTGGGACAGCGAAGGGAACCGCTATCTCGACCTCTTTCCCGGCTGGGGATGCAACCTGCTGGGCCACTGCCCGGCGCCGGTCGTCAAAGCCGTGCAGGAGCAAGTGGCCACGTTGATTCACGTGCCGAACACCTGGTACATCGAGGCCCAGGGGCTGTGGGCCAAGGCTCTTTCGGAGCGGAGCTTCGGCGGCCAGGCCTTCTTCTGCAATTCGGGCACCGAAGCCAACGAGGCGGCGATCAAGCTGGCACGCCTGCACACGCCCAAACAGCGCTACAAAATCATCACCTTCACGGGCGGCTTTCACGGCCGCACGCTCGGCTCGACGGCGGCCACCGCCCAGCCCAAGTACCACGAGGGGCTCGGACCGCTGATGGCCGGGTTTGTCTACGCCCCCTACGGCGACCTCGAAGCCGTCAAGAAGCTGGTCGACTCCGAGACGGCCGCCATCATGGTCGAGCCGGTGCAGGGAGAAGGGGGCAT
Organism: Pirellulales bacterium; assembly: GCA_035550375.1. Lineage (GTDB taxonomy): Bacteria > Planctomycetota > Planctomycetia > Pirellulales > JAICIG01 > DASSFG01. Next base: position 2,025 of record DASZPH010000058.1, read on the forward strand.
CCGCATCCCACCCCAGGAGTTTCTCGCCGGGCTGCGGCAGTTGTGCGATGAAAACGGCCTGCTCTTGATCTTCGACGAAGTGCAGAGCGGGTTCGGCCGCACGGGCCACTGGTTCGCCTACCAGCACTTCGGCGTCACGCCCGACGTGATGACGCTTGCCAAGGCTCTTTGCGGTGGGATCGCGGGCGGAGCCATGCTCGCTAAGCCGGAGATCGCTCCCAGCCTGCGGCCGGGGATGCACGCCGCCACCTTCGGCGGCAATCCGATCGCGGCGCGGGCCGGCATCGCGGCGATCGAAATGATCGAAGACGAAAATCTGCTGGAGAACGCCCGCGGGGTGAGCGACGTTTTCCGCGGCCGTCTGGAGACGCTGCGGGGCGAATGCGACGTGATCGAAGACGTGCGCGTGCTGGGGTTGATGATCGGCGTCGAGTTGGCCCGCGAGGGGGCGCCCATCGTCAAGGCGTGTGCCGACCGCAAGTTGCTGATCAACTGCACCCAGGGAACCGTGATACGCCTTCTGCCGGCGCTCAATCTCAGCCAGCAGCAGGCCCACGACGCCTGCGACGTGCTGGCCGAAGTGCTCAAAGAGCAGCAAGAGTAGCATGCGCAATCTCATTTCACTGGCCGACCTGTCGCGGGCCGAAATCGAGCGGGTCTTTGCCATCAGCGAAGACCTGAAGAGCAAGCACGCCCAGGGGCTGCGCGAGGCGCTGCTGCCGGGCCGCGTGATCGCCCTGCTGTTCGAAAAGCCGTCGCTACGCACGCGGGTCAGCTTCGAAGCCGGCATCACCCACCTGGGCGGCAGCAGCCTTTTTCTGGGCGAAGAGGTGGGCTGGGGATCGCGCGAATCGATCGCCGATTTCGCCCGGGTGCTCAGCACCTACGTCGACGCGATCGTCGTGCGGGCCAAGGCGCACCAGAAGCTGCTCGAGCTGGCGGATCACTCGACCTGCACGGTCATCAACGGGCTGACCGACGACGAACACCCTTGCCAGGCGCTGGCGGACCTGTTCACGCTGCGCGAGCTGATCGGCCCGCTGGACGGGCAATCGCTCGTCTACGTGGGGGACGGCAACAACGTGGCCCGCAGCCTGGCCATCGGCTGCGGCCGGCTCGGCATGCGGTTCGTCCTGGCGGCGCCGAAACAATACCAGTTCGACGCCAGCTTCACGGCGCTGCTCAAGCGGGAAGTCGCCGAGTTGCAGATGACGGTGACCACCGACCCACGCAAAGCGGTGCGCAACGCGGCCGCCATCTACACCGACGTCTGGACGAGCATGGGCCAGGAGTCGGAGAGCGAGGTCCGCCGCAAGGCGCTGGCCGACTACCAGATCAACGAAGAGTTGCTTTCCCACGCGCCGTCCTCGGCCTACTTCATGCACTGCCTGCCGGCGCGCCGCGGCGAAGAGGTGACCGACGAGGTCATCGACGGCGCCACGAGCGTGGTCGTGCAACAGGCCGCCAACCGGTTGCACGTGCAGAAGGGGATTCTGGCCTGGTTGCTCGGCGCGCAGGCTTAAGCAGAAGGTTTTGGGTCTTAGGTCTTGGTGTTTGGCATTCGCTTGCGCCCAAGACCCAAGACCTAAAACCCAAGACCTATCATCGTATTTATGCGACACGACGGCCGGCGACCTGACGAACTGCGACCGCTGAAGATCAAGCGGCGTTTTACGCGCGCTGCGGCGGGAAGCGTGCTCATTCAGGCCGGCCGCACGACCGTGCTCTGCACCGCCAGCGTTGCGCCCGATGTTCCGCCCTGGATGAAGGGGGAGGGTCGAGGCTGGATCACGGCGGAGTACAACATGCTGCCGGGGAGCACGAGCCCGCGCAAGGCTCGTGAGCGGGAAGGAAAAGTCGACGGCCGAACGACGGAGATCCAGCGGCTCATCGGCCGCAGCCTGCGGGCGGTCGCCGATTTGCAGGCCCTCGGCGAACGCTCCGTGACGGTCGACTGCGACGTGCTGGAGGCCGATGGCGGCACGCGCACGTTGAGCATCACAGGGGCGTTGGTGGCGCTCGTCGACGCCTTGGCCACCGTCAAAGACTTGCCCGACCCCAGCCGCTATCCGCTGCGCGACGGCGTGGCGGCGGTGAGCGTGGGGCTGATCGACGGGCGAGCCGTGCTCGATCTCGACTATCGGGAAGATTTCGCGGCCGACGTCGATATGAATGTCGTGATGACCGGATCAGGGCAGTTCATCGAGGTGCAGGGAACGGGCGAAGAAGCCACGTTCAGCGAACAGGAGCTGACGGCCCTGTTGAAGCTGGCTCGCGGCGGCATACGAGAGTTGGGTGACGCCCAGCGCTCGGCCCTCGGCGCCCGCTGGCCATTTTAGACCGGTCGCATCATCGTTTACCCGGTCGCCAACGGCGCCCGCGATGGTCGAACCGCCAACCGCCCCTGGGTTGTACTTCGGGTCCCGAATGCGATCCAACCCCCGCGGGCGCCGTTGGCTACCGATTAAACGACGGGCTTCGTGCCGGTTGTGGTATGCCCGTTGTATTGTGGAATGATCGGGCGACGTCCAAGGTAGCTGTCCAGCTCGTCTCCCCACTGCGTCCAACCGGCGACCCGCTCGCGTGCGAACAACTCCAGCCGCGGCCCGGGGCTGCACTGCTCGATGATTCGATAAAGCTCGCGAGGCTTCCGCGAATGTTCTTCCTTGCGGGTCGAAAAAAGGTTGACTTGCGTTCGCCCCGGCTGCAGCGTCCGCAGACGCCCGCGCACGCCGAACAGCACGAGTTCGGTCACATTGCGAAAGTAGAAGCCGACGCCGCGGCCGTCGGCCCCTCCGTCCTTGCGGACCTTGAACCAAACGACGTTCGTCTTGTACTCAAACCCCCAGGCCTCCATGACCCGCAGCCCCCAGGGCAACAGGGCGTTGGGCACCCACAGGTAAAGGTGCGACTTGTCGTCCGCATGGGCTGACACCGGCATCGCGCAGATCTCGTCGATGCTCATGGTTCGATAGCGGTGCAGCCGCTTGTGCTCGGGCGCCATCTTGCCGGTTCGATTCTGAAAACGCCAGGGGGGATCGGCCAGGATCGTTCCGAATACGCCGCACAAGCCGGTCAGGGTTCCTCTGCTTGTCATGGTCCTCGTTCCTTCAATGGGCCGCTGGTCGCCATCATAGAACAAGCGCCGCCCCGAGTCGCGGTCCCGCGACCCTTTGCGGGTCTGGGCGACCCTCTTTACCCCAGAAGCTACGTGCACGGCGGACCGGATAGACGGCGACCCTTGAACACGAGCGGCCTGATTGACAGCCCTTTCGGCGTGTCGGTAAGCTGCAACCTCATCGGAGGGGTTCGCACGCGCACGGGGGTGAAATCATGTCAGGCGATCCCGATCGGTGGGCCGCCGGTTTGCTATCAGCTTTCACCGCGCTCATGGTCGTCACTGGTGGCCGGCTTGCGCTGGCGGCGCCACCGCAGGCGACCGGCCAGGCTGTGGCCACCAAGCCTGCGCCCGTCGCCATGAGAAAGATCACGGTCCGCGGCGTCTGCCTTGACGAAGGGGACTCACCAATCGCCGGCGCACGCGTACGGATCTTTCGTTACCCTTCTCGCATCGACGCTCCACTGCTGGTCGCCGACGTGACGACGGACGAGGCTGGCAAATTCCTCGCGCGAGATGTCGAGACGGCGGGCGGCGAAACGGAAGCGTTTAAGACCATGAGCGACCTTTGTGTCGCGGTGACGGCCGAGGGGCGGGCCTCGGTGACGCGGCGACTGGACGACACAGCGTCGCCCACCGTTCCCCCAGCGATCGACCCCTTCGCTCCACGTTCCATTGCCTCGCCAGAGCAACCGGTGGTGGAAGTGTCGCTCGTTTTGTCCGACAAACCGGGCACGCTCTCCGGCACCGTCAAGGACGAGTCGGGGCGGCCGGTCGCGGGTGTGAAGGTTTTCCTGCCGTCCGGCTTCGATGAGCCGGTTCCAGGCATCCTCGCTGCGATCACCGACTCGATGGGCCGGTATGCGATCACCGATCTCCCCTCTTGGAGGGCCGGCGAAGCGATGGCGGTCGACCGCTACGGCAGGCGACTCAAGCAGCCCGCAGACGGCCAAGCGCAAGAGCGATTGGTCGTCACCCGGTCTACCTTTCTGCTCGATCACCCTGACTACGCGCGAACGATGGGGTTTTTCACGGCGGTGCCGCAGACCGTCGACATCACGCTGCACCCGCCGGCGATCGTCGAGGGCGCGGTCGTCGATGCGGTCGCGAATCGGCCCGCGGCGAAGGTTGTCGTCAGTGCCCAGGGCGTGGCGCGATCCGGCTGGTTTCAGACGCGGACCGACGATCGTGGCCGTTACCGGTTGCGGATGACCAAGGACCATTACAACATCTGGGCCGAGGCTGAGGACCGAATTGCGATCGCGGCCAAGGCGGTTGAAGCCACGCCGGGAGAAACGCGCTCAATGGCCGACATCCGGCTCGTGCGCGGCGCCTTCATCACCGGTCGGGTGATCGACCCGGCCACGAACGAACCCCCTGAGGCGGCCGACAAGAGTCCGCTGCGTGTGGCCCACTATGGCCCCGCGCGGCCCCGCACCGGCGCGGCCGTCACCTCGGCCCCGGTCGATCCCGACGGAACGTACCGCTTGCGCGTCGCTCCGGGTGCGAATTACGTCTACCTGATGAGCCGGACGGCGAGTAATAAGGGGGTCGCGCAGGTGGTGACGGTCGAAGATGGGCAGGAGTTGAATCTCGACCTGCGCATCGGTGAGCCCGGGCAGGCCGCCAGAAACGAGTTTGCCGCCGACTTGACGTTTGCCGCCAGACTCCGCAAAGAAGCGCAGGAAGAAGACGCGCGGGAGAAAAGACACCTCGCGAACGAGGCGCTGTTGCCCAGCAAGGTGCTCTCCGTGCGCCCGGCCCCGCCGCCGCCCCCCATTCCGCTTGCGCCCAAGCGAGGCGATACGCCGGTCGGCCGGTTGCTCGACAAGCTCGAGAGACAGAACGCCGGCGAAGAGCGGTTCAAAGACGGCTGGTGCAGCACGCTGAAAGAAATCGTCGACCTCGGCCCGGCCGCCGTGCCCGAGCTGATCGACGAGCTCGACGCCACGCAGGACAACATGATGCTTCGCTGTCTGGGTTTCACGTTGAGGGCGATTGGCGACCAGCGCGCGGTGGCCTCCCTCATCCGGGCGATCCCCAAAACTCTGCTTCCACCCGGCTCCGACATGGGTCTCACGTCGGCCGACGCCGAGCTGCTCAAGTTCATGCAGCAACATGACCTGGAGGCCGTAGATCGGGGCGACCGTTATTCCTTCGGCCGCCCCGTGCGCGAAATCTGCGGAGCGATCGAGAAGCTGACCGGGCAAAAGCACGGCGAGGAGCAGCTCTTTCACATCTTTCTCGACGGGCTGGCTTCGCAGCGACGGATGAAGCGGGCCCTGTTTCAACGAACGGCAAAAACGTGGGCCGACTGGTGGGAAAAGGAAGGCTCGAAGCAAGTCGACGCGGCCTACGCGCGGGTCAACCTGCCGGATTTCGCTCCGCCCGAGGCCGATGGTCCGCCGCCGCCGGGGACGCACTTCAAGCTTAGCGGCGGCGGCAGCGGCTGGGTGCTCGAGTCGGTGCTGAATCCGCAATCGAGAGTCGTGTTCTACGATTTCGACACCGGCCGAGCGTCTGACCTGCCCGAGCGCTGGCGGACGGCAAAAGACATCGCCGGGCGACTCGACGAAGTGCTGGCCTGGGCCCGACAAGAGGGCTTTGATCTGATGGGGACGCAGCACAGTCCGCCAGACGGGGCACAGCCCGTTTTCGTCTTGCGGTCGATCGGAATGCGAACCTGGGAGTTGGGGGCGAATCGCTGGAAAATGCAATCCGAAGACGTGACAGCCGAAGCGTTGCAAGCGGAGGGGACGCCGGCGGGCGAGTTATTATTACACAGCAAGCGTAAGGACGGCGACAACGAGAAGGACGGTTTCGACCCCCAGGCTACCGCCACCTTCTTCTATATCACCCACGAAGGAACGCCTGGGCTGCTGTTCGTCGGCGTCGAAGTGCAGGATGATAGCCTCAAGCCTGGCGGTCGGACGGTAGGGGACATCGAGTTGCAGCCGATCGACTTTCGCAAGGGTCGCCGCTTCGGCTTCAAGAGCTTCGAGGAGGCGAAACCGGCCGAAGACGTCCAGCGCTGAAAGGCCGCTCGACGCAGGGAGGGTTGCGGTTCACTTGGAACGATCCGATGTGCCAAGCGTGCTAACAACCACAGCGATGGTTCATCGCTTCCCGCACTCGATCGCCGACGCGGAGAAGGCCGGCAGGATTACCTTGCCGTCTTTCACCGACAAACTCACCGTGTCGACGCGGTCGGGCGTCTCCCAGTGATTCATTACGTCGGGCTGACGGCGGTCCTGCGTGTCGCAGACCGTCTGCCCGCGGAGCGGTACCAGGCCGGCACCCACCTCCGTGAGATCGAGCGACACCGTCACCGGGTCGCGCCCCGCATTCACCGCGAACAAGCAGACCCGCTGGCGGTCGTCCGAGGCGCACGCCAGAACGTCGATGCTCGCCGGCGCCTTGCTGATCGCAAGCGCCCGCGGCAAGACATGCTCGGCATACAACTTCATCACGTGGTAGCTGGGGCGCTTGAGGAGTCCTGCGGGCCTGGTTTCGATGATCCCACTGCAAAAGCTGTTCGACATGTTGGAGCGGCAGGCGATCTCGACCAGATGCGAGTAGCGGCAGAGCAGATTGAGGTAGCGGGCGTTGTGCAACGCCCCTCCCAGCGTGAGCATTCTGCTCCGCAGCAGGCCCCAGTCTCCCCCCGTGATATTCCACTCCGTAACCGCCAGGCGAAGATGACCGCAGCCGGGGGTGCCGGCGATCATGGATTCTAATTTCCGGAAGTCGGCCTCGCAGTATGCCAGGTCGGGCGTGTAGTGGTGCGGCGCCAGGTAACCGAGATCCTTGCCGATGGCGTTCAGCACCTTTTGAGACGGGAAGGAACTCAGCACGACGATGTTCGGGTCGGCCTTCTTCATCGACGCTATAAAATCTTTGCATTTGGCGATGTAGGCGTCGTCGTCGCCGCTGATTTCGTTGCCGAGTTGCCAATACTTGACGCCGTAAGGGAGCTGATGGCCGTTCGCCACGCGGCGGGCGCCCCACTCGGTTTCGGAACCACCGTTGCAATACTGCACCAGGTCGGCCGCGCTGGCTGGCCCGTCCGAAAAACTCACACACACGAGCGGTTCGGCCTCCACCAGGACACAGAACTGACAGAACTCGTCGATCCCCACTTCGTTGCTGTCGATCCTTCCCCAGTTCACGTTGACGAACGGCTGGCGCCGGTCGGGTTCGCCGACGCCGTTCTTCCAGCGATAGGCACCCGGATCGACGACGCTTCCGCCCCAGCGGATCAGGCTCGGCCGCGAGGCCTTGACGGCCTCAACCACGTCGGCCCGCCAGCCGTCAAGGTTGTCGTCCGGCGTGAGCGAAAGCTGGTCGACCCAGACCGTCCCTTTGCCGGTCACGCGCCACACCAACGCGGCCGCGTCCGTTGAGCCGGTGCACTTCAGCCGCGTCGTAAACCGCCCGTATTCAGCCGTCGGCGCCCAGACTTCACCGCTGGCCAGTTCGATGGCTCGGCCATCGGGGGCACGGGCTTCAAGCACCGCCTGCACCTGCATCGGGCCTTCGCAGCGGAACCAGCCGGACGCCTGGTAGGCGACGCCGCGTTTCACCGCCATGCCTGATTGCGACAGACTGGCCGGCCGCTCACCCACGGCGACGATCTTGGCACATCTTCGGCCGTTGAAGGGCGTGTCGCGTTCGTCAATGCTCCAATCCGGGCTCTTGTCCCACTCGCGGTCGCAGAATGTCGGCGAGCCGTCGAAGTAGACCCAGTTCGCTGGCGGGACGACCCCCTCAAAACCGCCGTCGTTCAACATCTGTGCCCGCATGCTGGGCACCAGGTCGTCGAGCAGCTCGACGAAATTGCCAAACAGCCTGGGATTGATACTGCCGCGGGCCTCGTGAAGTGCCTCGCTCGAGACTTTTATGGTTGGCGTCTCCGCCGCCAACCGCGCCGTCGCCCCGCCTGTCAGTAACGCCACGATTGCAAACCAACATGCGGCGATCATGGTAGATTTCATACAACGCCTCCTGGTGTCGTCGGTGCCTGTCAGAGCATCATCCGGGTCGTTCACACGGGCTCCATCGCCCTAGGGTACCGCATCGGCCGACCCCTCCAAATCATGGCGAGCGGCAAGGCGGCTGTCAAAAAAAACTCATGGATGATAACTTACGGTCAAGATCTCTTCAGGCGTTCTCATGTCGGACCGACGTGCCAGTTCGATCGCCACGGCTTACTGGACGACACACTTGGGTTGCTCGCCTCACGACCTTCGCATCCTTCAGCAGTCGTGTGATCCGATCGAGTGGCAACATGGCGGAAGTTCCGTGGAGCAACCTTGCTCCGGCATCTTTGTAGGAAAACAACTCGTGAGCATCGCGGGGTACGAGGTGTGGGGCGGCTCCATCGCTCATCTTTCCGTCATTACGCATCCCGGTTATCGCCGTCGCGGTTTTGGTCGCGCAGCGACTGCTCATGTTGCCCTTCATGCGATTGAAGCCGGGCTGCTTCCCCAATATCGAACCCTCGAATCGAACGTCGGCTCCCTTCGCATCGCGAAGTCGCTCGGATTTCGGCGTTACGCCACTTCGCTGGCGATTCGACTCAATTGGACCGCCTCCGGAGAGTAGATGTTCTTATGGATTTTCAATCCTACAACCGCGATGCCTGGGACAAAAAAGTCGAGCAAGGCAACCGGTGGACGGTGCCGGTCGACCGAGAGGCCGTCGAGCGGGCGCGGCAAGGCCGGTTCGAACTGCTGCTGACGCCGACCAGGCCCGTTCCAACGGCCTGGTTTCCGCCTTTGCGCGGCACGCCGACCTTGTGTCTCGCTTCAGGGGGCGGGCAGCAGGGGCCGCTGCTGGCGGCCGCCGGAGCTATCGTGACGGTGTTCGACAACTCGCCCCGGCAGCTGGAACAAGACCAGCTCGTCGCCCGTCGCGACGGGCTGGCGATCGAAACGGCCGAGGGAGATATGGCCGATCTGACGGCCTTCGCCAACGAGACGTTCGGCCTGATCGTTCATCCCTGCTCCAACTGCTTCGTCCCGGCCATTCGACCGGTCTGGGGTGAGTGTTTTCGCGTGCTCAAGCCGGGCGGCGTATTGCTGGCCGGCTTTACGAACCCGATCCGGTATCTCTTCGACGACGAGCGGATGCAGAATGGCCGGCTCGAGGTGCGCCACCGAATTCCCTACTCCGACCTCACCGACCTGGATGACTCCGACCTGCGAGAGCACATTCTTGAGCCGCTTGCGCCGCTGGAATTCGCGCACACGCTCGACGACCAGATCGGCGGGCAACTCGACGCGGGGTTTTTCCTCACGGGCATGTACGAAGATCGCTATCCAGACGGGGAGGCAGACATCCTGTCACGATATATCGATACATTCATCGCCACGCGCGCGATCAAGCCGCGAGGTGCCTGACGGCAGAACCTCTCGGGAAGTCAACGGTCTTGAGGCGGCCGGTGCTCCGAATCGCTCGAGGCGGTGGGCGTCCAGGTCGACCGGCAACGGCAACGCGCTTTGCGACGCAGCGCAGCGCCGCGCCCAGTCGACCAGCATTTCGTAAACGAGGTCGCCCGCGATGTTGGCGAACCACTGCGGTCCTGCCGCGGTGAGCACGAGCACGACGTTCGGCACGTCGCAAGGCCCCAAGCAGCCGGAAACGGTGAGCTGCACCGAACGATTGAGTTTTTCGCCCTTCCAGATGGCTTTGATCCGATCCACGGGAACGGGCGGAAAGCCACGCTCCGTTTGCCCGCAACAGCAGCCGCGGCAGAGAACGACCTGCGCGAACTGCCCCTGCGTGCGGCTCGTGAGATCGTCTTTCGTCATTGAAACAGTCACGAGTAGCTGGCGATCGGCGCGGGCCGGTTTGCAGAATTAGAAATGCGACGCGCGGAACGAGCGTAACCTATCGACCTCCAGCCCGGATTGCAAGAAAGGCGGTCATCGCAGCAGCAGTTCCGCCGCGGCCGGCCTTTCGGCGGCCGACCCCCCGCGCGTGACGCTCGCCATCGTGACCACGACCGCCACCAGTCCCAACCCCAGGGCCACTCCGAAACCGAGGTGCCGCCAGAACGCGCGGGAGCTGGCGCGTCGCCGCTGGGCAAAGCTGGGCAGCCGGATCGAGGGGAAGTCTTCGCCCGTTGGTTCGACGCGAAGCTCAATTTCGACCTTCGTGTCGGGGACGAGCGCGATTGTGTCGGCCAGGGCTCCGCCGCGTGCTGCCGGCCCGAGAGAGAAGGCGGTCGAGTACGATTGCCGGCAGGCCGCCCTGAACGTCCTCCGGCAGCGAGCGCAGTAAAAACGCGAACCGGCAAGCTGAGCGCGAAAAACGGCCGCGTGCGAGCGGCAGGTCGGACAATTGGTCCACGCCGGGATACGTGGCTGACGCTCGTAAGATGACATAGCTGACCTCGTTAATCAAAAGCGACGGTCCGTCCACTTGCTTCAGTATTAGACGCCCGAGAAACCTAAAAAGTTTCAGGTTCTTTCTCGAAGCGACCTTTTGCGATAAAGACACAATGTCTTTATTGTAGAGAGGCGGGCGAAAGAATCCAGCGAGAAATGCGTCCGCGATCGGAAAAACCCCGGTGCCAACCGTCGCGGGCAACCTTGCGCGCCTCTCGCTCCCCAGGCTCAGGGAAACAACGACCGCTCGCCGGGATACGTGAGCCGCCCCTCCTCGATCCGCGCAAAAGAGGTCAGCGTGTGCGGCCTGGCGGTTCCCGTGCCCACGATATCGAGCACCTCCCAACCGCGCAGGATGAGGGCGTCGGAAACCAGCCGACGGTGGCATCGCCAGGGGACGGCCTCCGAACACATGATGGCCGTGCGGCGCTCGGCCGCCGCGGCCATCAGCTCGTCGAGAGCCGCCGAAAACTCGTCGCTGGCCATGTAGTCGGCGTAGCGGTTGAAGGCGTCGACTCGCCAGCCCGTATTCGGCGAGTCCGGCAGGCGCGTGTTCCGCCGGCCGCCGAGAGCGACGTAATGCCGAAAGCCGATGCCCCGTCGCTCCAGCGCCGCGGCCAGCGCGTCGGCGTTGAAATGCGGATGAGCGCGCGACGCCGGAAAGCGACGAATGTCGGCCACCAGCCCGATTTGCTCACCCGTCAACAGGGCGACAAACTCGTCCAGCGAGCGGTTCGAGTGGCCGATGGTCCAGATGGTTCCCGCCATGTCGGTCAGTCTAGGCCCCGTTCTGCGCCCGTGCAAAACCCCGCCGCCTCAAGAATCTTCTTCGTAAACTGCAGGAATCGGCCCTTTTTCTGGTACTCATTCCGGTAACCCGGATTGTTCACCGGCCCCGTAGGCTTGCGCGCAGACTGCGCCGATACTAACCCGAAGCGTGAGCGAGGGAAGTTGCTTCGTGCTCCTCGCTTACGCTTCGCGCTTGGTGGGGGCCGGTGAATAATCCTGGGTAACCGATCCAGGCCTTGGCAAGTTGAACTATCCGGTCGCGCGCCATGTTCCAATAGTGCCAAACCGGCGTCGTTTGCGTTGGTGCGCAACATTGCTGCAAGCTAACGGCCCACACCTTAGTTCGCGGCAGAGGTTCCCAAATTGCGGTCAAATCGCCTCCTCTGCTCCACCCCACATCGAGGGTTGCGGCCGCCGCAAGCGAATACTATTCTTTCGTGCTTGACCTTGTTTACTAATTAGAAGGAAGTCAGTTCACAAATGAAAGCTGCCGAGCAAAGCAAGTCGGATGTGGTCCGCGCCTATATCAATCGTCGCCCCAACGCCACGGCGACGGAGGTCGTGCGCGGAATTAAACGTGAAGCGGGCATCGACGTTTCGATCGCGTTGGCCGCCAAAATCAAACGCGAAACGGCAGCCGCTCCGGCATCGTCGGCGGGCGCAAGCAAGGCACGTGCAAGCAAAGCCGGCGCAAGCAAGGCGGAACAGATCCGGCAGGTCGCCGGAAGCATGGGCGGCAGGGTGCGGCCACGGGACGTGATCGCGACACTTGCCGAGCAAGGCGTCAAGGTCAGCTCGGCGCAGGTGAGCACGGTTCTTCGGACCATGGGCATGAAGCGCCGACGGCGCGGCCGGCGTCCGGCGGCGGCCATCGAATCGATGGCATCGACGCTGACGCTCGATTCGCTGCTGGCCGCCAAGCGGCTGGTGAGCCAGTTGGGGAGCATCGAAGCCGCGAAAACGGCTGTCGACGCCCTGGCGAAACTCGGCTGATTGCAGCCCGTAGTAAGTGCGGAAAGGGCCGGTTCATCGTCTTGCCCTGGAGAGGCTCCCCGCGGCCCTGCGATGACTCCCGATCCACACAAATCCCTCCGCGAACATCTCCTCTACTTGCTCCGGGGCGGCGGCGCGCATCTTCCCTTCGACAAGGCGGTGGCCGACATTCCGCCTGCACTCCGCGGGCTCACCCGGCCGCCCGTGCCCCATAGCCCCTGGCGGCTTCTGGAGCACATGCGCATCGCGCAATGGGACATCCTGGAATTCAGCCGCGACCCGGGGCACGTCTCGCCGCCTTGGCCGGACGGCTACTGGCCGCGCGGAAACGCGCCGCCGGACGACAGCGCCTGGGACCGAGCCGTGGATGCCTTCCGCACCGACCTGGCGGCGATCTGTGCCCTGGTCGCCGACCCGGCGACCGATCTGTTCGCGCCGATCCCTCATGGGGACGGGCAGACCGTCCTGCGGGAAGCGCTCCTTGTCGCCGATCACAACGCCTACCATCTTGGGCAACTGGTCGTGGTTCGGCATCTGCTGGGGTGTTCGCCTGAAGCGAGTTGAGCGAGAAGCACCGATACGTACAGCAGGCAAGTTAAGCAGGTTTAAGCCGGAGTCGAACCGGCGGGGCCCGAACTGAGCCAACGACGTTCGTCTCCGTGTAGCAGCCAGGCAGAATTCCGCCGTGTTAAGGCGGAGCCCCGGTTCAACTCCGGTTCGTGGCCGAAGTCGAGTCGGTCGGGCTGTAGCAGGCGATTGCAGGCACGGGAGTGGGCTTCCATGAGGAAGCCTCCGTCAAGACCAAGAGCGAGAAGAGAACGGGATTTCCCAGGCATCCATTCGGCATCAACCGCCATGACGGTGCGCCACAAGACGTTATGCGGCTGCCCTCAATTCAATTAGTCGGCAT
>DASZPH010000059.1:0-25558 GCA_035550375.1 Pirellulales bacterium
CGCGGCCGAAGATGGGATCGCGCCAACGCCGAAGCACTCATGGCGTTAGATTGCCTAGAAAGCAGTAACGCTTGGCACCTTTATTGGACAACCCTTGATCCCGAAAGAAATTAGCATTGCCAGAATCCCTGGCCAGACACCGGGTCATGACACCGCTTTGCCGATCGCCCGCCGCCAAGCTAAACTAACGCCACGCTTACCATCGCTCTGGCGTCAGTTCTCTGGAGGGCCGATGTCTCGCCATCTTTCGGCCGCCGATCTGGCGGCACTGCCCGTGCAGAGCTACGCCACCCTACGCGAGGGGCTGCGCTCGGGCGACTTGTTGTTCTGCTCCGGCAACTACACAGTCTCGAAGTTGATTGAGCGCGGCACGAAATCCCCGTGGAGCCACGTCGGCATTATCTTACGGGCCGACCGGATCAATCGCGTGTTGCTCCTGGAGAGCGTCGAGGACGTGGGCGTGCGCCTGGCGCCGGTCTCCAAGTATCTGACCGATTATCAGGACGGCAAGCCTTACGACGGTGCGGTCGCGGTGGCACGGCACGACAATCTTACCGACGCCGACGTGACGGCCATGACCCAGTTCGGCGTCGACCAGCTTACCCTCCCTTACGATAACGAAGAGATCGGCGAGATTGTGGCGCGCATCGCCCTGGGGATCGGCAGGCGGACCGCGACCAGCGGCTACATCTGCTCGGAGTTGGTCGCGGCCTGCTTCGACGCCGCGGGTATCCGCATCGCCTCCGATCCGGGCGGGTTCACGACGCCGGAAGACGTCTGGGTCGACCCGCACATCTCGCTGCTCGGCCGAGTGTTGTGACGGAGGCCATCTTGGGTTCGGTCATGCCCCATCGCAGAATTCTGCTCACCGGTGTCAGTCGCGGGCTTGGCCTGGCGATGGCCGCCGAGTTCATCGAGCGGGGACATGTCGTTTGGGGCTGCGCTCGGGACGAAGGGGCGCTGGCGGCCATGCGTCGTCGCTGGCCTGCGCCGCACGATTTCGCGCGAGTGGACGTCTCGCAGGACCGGGAAGTGGCCGCTTGGGCCGAGCGGGCGCGGGGGCAGGACTTCGTGCCCGATCTGTTGCTCAACAACGCGGCACTCGTAAATCAAAACGCCCGCCTGTGGGAAATCTCGGCCGAAGAGTTTGACCATCTGCTCGCGGTCAACCTGTCGGGCGTGGCCAACGTCGTTCGTCACTTCTTGCCCCCGATGCTCGAGCGAGGCAAAGGGGTGATCGTCAACTTCAGTTCGGGCTGGGGACGGTCTGTGTCGCCAGAGGTCGCTCCCTACTGCGCTACGAAGTGGGCCATTGAGGGGCTCACGCAGGCGCTGGCTGCGGAGTTGCCCAGCAGCATGGCGGCCATCCCACTCAATCCGGGCATCATCGACACCGACATGCTCCGGTCGTGCTTTGGCGCTCAGGCCGCGGGTTACCCTTCACCTGGCGTTTGGGCGCGGCGAGCCGTGCCGTTCATCCTGAAACTGGGACCGGCCGAGAACGGTGAGCCCCTGAGCGTGCCCGGCTAGGCCCAATCTTAGATGGCCTCGCCGCCTCGTTCGCCCGTGCGGATGCGGATGCAATCTTCCAGCGGCAGTACAAAGATTTTTCCGTCGCCAATTTCGCCCGATGGCCCAGTGCGGCCCCCTTTGATGATCGCCTCGATCGTCGGCTCGACAAAGTCTTCGTTCACGGCAATCTGCAACTGAACCTTGCGGAGCAGGTTGACGGAAAACTCGTGGCCGCGGTAAGTCTCGGTGTGCCCTTTCTGTCGTCCAAAGCCTTGCACGTCCATAACCGTGAGGCGAAAGACCTCGACCTCCGTCAGCGCGGCTTTGACTGCCTCAAGCCGGCTCGGTTGGATGATTGCGATAATTAACTTCATCTAGCTCCCTCGCTCGTCAGAGGCGGTTGCGCTGGCTGGATCGTGCTGCACAAGCACCTTGCGTTCCACAATAGCTCATCAATCGTAGAGCGCTACCGAGATTGTCTCAAGAGACCGTAGCGAGAGAGAAAGCTCGCTCGAAAGCGTTATGAAAGAACGCCCCGACTTGGGTGGACTAGGCGGAGCGTCCACCCAAGTCGATGGGGCATCCTTCTGGCCCAGGCAGGTGCCAAAAGCGTTAAGGAGATGTCTTGCGAGCGAAGTGCGTTGACCCAGAGGCGGGATCCACGCCTCTGGGTCACGCATCGCACGCCCAAGAAGATATGAAGCAAGCGGTGTGCCATTGGCGAGGTCTAAGCGTGCCCATCAATGCCATCTGCTTAGTGGAAAAGCATTTGCAGAAAATCCAGCGATAGGCCGAGGCTGGTTGTGCCAAGATGTCGAGGCCGATCCCTGCCTAAACAACTGGCAGCGATCGACGACCTGCACAGCAGCCGGGCAGCGGACTGACGGAGAGTGGTCTTGGGAGCTGGCCACCGTCCTTCCGGACCCGCGAGGTGGCTGACCGTGTGCCTTGTATCCATGGCGCAAGGAAGACGGCCGGATGAACCGTAACCCAAAGCACGCCATGTGCAAATAGAAGTGGCCAATGTTATCTTGACCTCCGGGTTTCTTGCGCGGCCCCCTTCGAGCGTATGGAACGGACCAGATGCGCGACATGAAACACAAGGCGCCGGCGACCCCGCGGCACGAGGCGCGCACAGTTCCCCCCGGCAGACGGGTCGGCCTGGCCGATTTCGACGAGCAGGCCTGGCCGGTCAACCTGCTCCTGTTGCTTTTCGCCGCTTGCGTCGGCGGCATCATCGTCGCCAAGAGCGATTTCGCGGCGCCGCGACTGATCGTGAACGGGTGGTGCCATCTGGGAGCGCTCGCCGTCATCGTGACGGCCCTGGCCTGGGGAATCGTCCGGTTCGAAGGCCGAGTCCAGCACCGGATGCAGATCGGGGTGTTCTTGAGCCTGCTCGTACACCTCTGGCTATGCATGCTGAGTTACAACCTTCACCTAAGCGCCCTCGCCCAGCGTGAGAAAGACTCGGCCGAACTCGTCGATGAGCCCGAGCCGGTCACGCTGCCAGACTACAACTGGCAAAATGAGGCGATGGACGACGCCGTGGATCCGACTCTGGACCGCCCCGTGGAAACGTCGACCCCGGACAGGGAGGATGAGATCGAACGGACCGAGCCGGTTGAGGAACCGAAAGAACGGCCGGCCGAACAAGAGCCCCAAGTGCCGCCGCAGCCGTCTGTGACACCGCTCGAGCGGGCCGAGAGTTCGGCCCCACACCGGGGCGAGTTGGCCGGGCCTAACCTCAGCCGGCAGAAACTCCGGCTGGCGGAAACGGGCGAGCAGGCTGTTCTGCCGCCAGTTGCCGAGCCGGAGGCGGTGGAACATGGGTCGCTCGATTCGGCGGTCCGGGTCGTGCGGGTCGAAACCGAGACCTTGCCCGACCGCGCCGAATCCGAGACGCGTCTACCCACAAGCGCGCCGACGGCAGCGTCGATGGTGCGCCGGCCGAACGAGGAACAGACGCCGGCCCGCGGTTCCGCCGCCCAGGCCCGGCGGCAAACGGAAGCCGATCTCGCGAGTCGAATCCGGGTCGAGAACGACCGCGTTGCAGAGACCCCGGACTCGGCAACTCCTCTAACGCCGCGGACTGGCGAAGTTGAACGAGCCGACACGCACGTAACGCTGGCGCGCCGGAATCGGCCCGTTACGGAATCCCAGTCGCTTGCCGTCGAGCCCTCGCCGCGGCGCGCTGAACCGCGTCCCTCCCAGCCGCGCGTCGACCCGCGTGCGGATGCCCGGCTGGCCAGGTCCATCCAGCCGCCGACCACGGCACAACCAACCGTGGGCGCGCCGCAGCCGCGACCCCAGTCGCAACCGTCCCGGTTTGCCGAAACGCCAGTCGAGTCGATGGAGCGGGCCGAGCCATCGCTCCCCGAAGGGTCTGCCAGGGCGACCAATTCGGGACGAGAGTTTGCCGAACATAGTAGGGCCAACGTGAGGGCTGCCTCAGTCGAGGCTGGCGGCCGACTTAACAGCGAGCCGACTCTTACTTCAGAGGCATCCGCCGCCTCGCCGCGGCGCCTGGCGACGGCGGCGGCGAGGGATGTGTCGCTCGCGGAATCATCGCCTGCCACTTCCGCTGTTCCTTCGGCGCAACCGATGACGCAACCATCCACCGCCGCCCTCTCCAAAGCGTCAGGTGGCGCAACCGGCCTGACCCGACAGCAGAATTTTGATAGCGAGCTTCCCGGCTCAAGTCGCAACGCCGTCTCGCGATCGGCGGCGCGTCGGGCGGACGCGACTCAGACCCTCGACGCCGGGCCAGCGGGCGCACCGAGCGACACGGCGCGCATTGCCAAGGCGCGAGCCGGAGCCGAGGTTCCCTCAGTCAGCCTGGCGGCGGAGGACGTGGCGATGGCCGACGTCGCAGGTTCCAGGCGGCCCGCGGAAACGCAAGCCAGCGCCAGCGCCGCGGTTGAGCGCGTGGCGGCCGCGGCACCTCGTAGCCGTGTCACGGCCGCCGCCGGATCGGGGATGATCGACCAGGGCGCGCCGCAGATTCGTTCGCCGATCGGCGAGGGACGCACCAGCGGCGGCGGCGAGCCATCGCTCTCGCGCGCAGAATTACAGGCGAAGCTGGTCAGGGAAACCGGCCCAGCCGACGTAAGAGGTGGCGTGGCCGGAACGGACGGGCCGGTTGCGGCACAAAGCCAGATCTCTGCCGGGGCTCAGTCGGGGGCGAGCGGGGAACAAACCGCCTCGGCGCCGAGTTCGACCGCCGTCGGCCGCGCCGCGTCCACCCTGCCCGAACGGACCGCTGAGGCGGCGAATACGGCCGACGGTTTGCTCGGCCAGGCGGTGGCGGGCGAAGTCACGCGGCAGGCTGCTGAGTCGTTGCCCCAGGTGGCTGGCCAGTTCTCTGCCAGCGGCCGACCGCGCGCCGCACCCGTTGGTGCGGCACTTGACGCGGTCGACGGCAGCGCCGAGGCGGTGACCCCTTCAACGGCCACATTTAGCAGCACTGGGCCAAGTGAACCCGGCGACGGGGAGCCGGCTTCCGCCAGCGATCTTGGCCATGAATCGTCGGCCGGTCATCTCGTGAGGGGAGGCGAATCCGGTGAAATGGGCGCTTCGCCGCGGGCGTCGCTCCAGGCGGGACTAGCGCGGCGCGCCGGCGAAGAGTCGGCGGTTGCCATCGGCCACGCAAGCGGCGCGTCGCCTGGCAAGTCAGCCGGCCCAGCGGCGATCGGCGAAGCGTCGGTTGTCGCCGACGCTGCTGAAATCGGAAGCTCGCCTTCGGATCGCGGGATGGATGCGGCGCGGCCTGCCGACTTGTCGGGAGTGCGTCAGTCCGCCGCCTTGCCCGTGCTCGCCGCGGCACCCCTCGGCGCCGGCGGCCTGGATAGCGAGCCGGCCTTCGACGTGGGCATGCCCAGCCGCCTGGCCCGGCCTGAGAGCGACGTGGCTCACCTCGATTCGGGCCGATTGATTCTCGAGCGCAGCGGCGCCAATCGCGCGGCGGAGGTGCGCGTGCAAGACGTAGCCGTGCCCGGATTCCGTCAGCGCGACCGACAGCTTCGCCAAGAGCTGGCCCGCCAGCGGGGAGGCAACGAGGCCTCGGAGCGAGCGGTCGAAATGGGGCTCGACTTCCTGGCCCGCCACCAGAACGTCGACGGAAGCTGGAGTTTGCAGCTACAGAAACTCTCGCAGGGGCGCCCCGGCTACGAAAACGCCGGTGACGGACAGATGGTGAGCGACACGGCCGCCACGGGCCTCGCCATGCTGGCGTTCCTGGGCGCCGGTTACACCCACACCGACGGCAAATATCGCCTGGCCGTCGGGCGTGGGCTCAACTACCTGCTGGGAAACCAGCGGCCGGACGGCGATCTTTTTCTGCCCCAGGAGGCCAGGTCGAACCTCAACGTCTGGCTTTACAGCCACGGCATCGCCTCGATCGCGCTGTGCGAGGCCTATGGGATGACGCGCGACCCGAATCTCCGGCAACCGGCCCAGCGAGCGCTCGACTTTATCGCTGCCTCGCAACACCCGACCGACGGCGGCTGGCGTTATTCGCCCCGTCAGGGGAGCGACACGTCCGTTTCGGGCTGGCAGATCATGGCCCTCAAAAGCGGCGAGTTGGCCGGTTTGCAGGTTCCGGCGCCCACCTACGCCAAGGTCACTCATTGGCTCGACGGCGCACAGGCCAAGAGCAACCAGGCGTACTACGTCTACCGCCCCAAAGCGACGCGCGAGCACCAGCGGACCGCCAGCCGGGTGATGACGGCCGAGGCTCTGCTGATGCGGCAGTACCTGGGCTGGAAGCGAGATAACCGGCTGATGACCGCCGGCGCTGACTATCTCTTAAACAACTTGCCCGAGTGGACGAGCGACCTGCGCCGGCAGCGAGATTCGTACTACTGGTATTATGCAACCCAGGTCATGTTCCAGATGGGAGGCCCACACTGGGACGCCTGGAACGAGCAACTCCGCCCGCTGCTCGTGGAAAAGCAAATCAGCGAAGGGCCGCTGGCTGGAAGCTGGGAACCGATGGGCGACGTCCCCGATCGCTGGGGACGTGAAGGGGGCCGAATCTACGTGACGGCGATGCACCTGCTCATGCTGGAGGTCTATTACCGCCACCTTCCGCTTTATCGTACGCTGGAAGGGGAGTGAGCTACTCCCAGCGAATCACCAGGTCTCCCGTATCCACCTGGCTGCCGGGCGAGACGAGCACTTCGGCGATCTGGCCGTCGCGCTCGGCGTAGATCGTCGTTTCCATTTTCATGGCCTCCATGGTCAGCAGCTTTTGGCCCTGCGAGGCCCGATCGCCCGCGTTGACCGCCACGTTAACCACCATGCCGGGCATAGGAGCGCCCACTTGCGTCGCATCGTTCGGGTCGGCTTTGGTGCGCCGGCTGACGGCCTCTTCCAGCGACTCGTCTTCAACGGTCACGTCGCGGGGCTGGCCGTTTAGCTCGAAAAAGACCGTCCGGCGCCCGTCGGGCTGCGGATCGCCGATCGTGAGAAACTTGATGATCAGTGTCTTGCCCGGCTCGATCTCCACGCTCATCTCTTCGCCGGGCTGCGGGCCATAAAAGAACACGGGCGTGGGCAAAATGCTCGTCTCGCCGTAATTCTCCCGGTGGCCGAGAAACTCGGAGACCACGCGCGGATAAATGAGATAGCTCACCACGTCCCGGCGGCTCGGCTCGCGTCCCAGCCGCTTTTTCAACTCCGCGGCCGGCTTGGCGAAGTCGGCCGGAGGTAGGCTTTCGCCGGGGCGCCCCTCGATGGGCTTCTGGCCGCGCAGCACGCGCTTCTGTACCTCGGGCGGAAAACCTCCCGGTGGCTGACCCATTCGACCGGCCAACAGGTCGACCACCGACTCGGGAAACGACAACTCGCGGTCGCTCTTCAGTACGTCGTCGACGGAGAGGTTGTTGGCGATGAGAAACAAGGCCATATCACCCACTGCCTTGGACGAAGGGGTGACCTTCACAATGTCACCGAAGAGCCCGTTGACCTCGGCGTAGGTGCGACAGATATCGTGCCACCTTGACCCCAGCCCAATGGCCCGGGCCTGCTCAAAGAGATTCGTATATTGCCCGCCGGGCATCTCGTTGTAGTAGACCTCGGCCGTGCTGGCCATCATGCCGGTCTCGAATGGGGCGTAGAACTCACGCACCCCTTCCCAGTAGTTGGCGGTGGCTTGCAGGGAGTCGCGGTCGAGCCGGGTATCGCGAGACGTGTAGCGCAGCGCCTCAACCACCGAGTTGAGATTCGGCTGCGAGGTCAGCCCCGAGAGGGGAGCGAAGGCAGCGTCGGCAATGTCGAGGTCGACTTCGGCCGCCTTTAGGATCGAGCCTGCCTGCACCCCGCTGGTGTCGTGCGTGTGGAAGTGAATCGGGATGCCGACCTCCTGTTTCAGCGTACGGACCAGCAACTCGGCCGCATACGGCTTGCACAGTCCGGCCATGTCCTTGATGGCTAGGATGTGCGCCCCCATCTTCTCCAGCTCTTTGGCCATCTCGACGTAGTACTTCAAGTCGTACTTCGTGCGGTGCCGGTCTAGTACGTCGCCGGTGTAGCAGATGGCTGCTTCGCAGATGGCGCCGGTCGACAGCACGGCGTCCATCGCCACGCGCATGTTCGGCAGCCAGTTCAGCGAGTCAAAAATGCGAAACACGTCAATGCCGGCCGAAGCGGTCTCTTCGACGAACGTCTGCACCACGTTGTCGGGATAGTTCGCATAGCCCAGCGCGTTGGAGGCCCGCAGCAGCATTTGGAACAAGATGTTGGGGATCTTGGCCCGCAGATCGACGAGCCGCTGCCAGGGACACTCTTTTAGAAACCGCATCGCCGTGTCGAACGTGGCGCCCCCCCACATTTCCAGTGAGAACAGATCGGCGTGGTGGCGAGCGTAGACCTCGGCGATTTGCAGCATGTCGTGGGTCCGCAGCCGCGTGGCCAGCAGCGACTGGTGGGCGTCGCGCATGGTCGTGTCGGTCATGAGCAACCGATCTTGCGCCAAGATCCATTGACTGAACTTTTCGGGACCCAGCTTGAGCAGTTCCTGCCGCGTGCCGGCAGGGGGCGGCCCGCTGTGGTCGACGGCCGGCAGCGGGGCAGGCTCGCGGCGAATTCGTTTCGATCGTTCCTTCACCAGCGTGTGGCCATTCACCAGCACGTCGGCCAGGTAGCGGAACAGTTTGGTGGCCCGATCGCGGCGAGCGACAAATTGGAACAGCTCCGGGGTCTCGTCGAGGAAGCGGGTCGTGCAGCCCCCTTCCAAGAACCGCGGATGCGTCACCAGGTTGATGAGGAAGGGAATGTTCGTCTTCACGCCGCGGATGCGGAATTCCTGCAGGCAGCGTTCCATGCGGCGGGCCGCGTCGACGAACCGGTTGCCCGAGGTGATGACCTTGACCAGCAGCGAGTCGTAATAGGGGGTGACGACGGCGCCGGAGAAGGCGGTGCCGGCGTCGAGCCGCACGCCAGGCCCGCCCGTGGAGCGATAGTGGGCCACGCGGCCGTAGTCGGGGCGAAAACTATTGAGCGGATCTTCCGTGGTGATGCGGCACTGAATGGCGTAGCCTTGCGTGTGAACGGCCGCCTGCGAGCCGAGACCGATCTCCGGATCGTCGAGCCGCCGTCCTTGGGCCACGAGCAACTGGCACTTCACCAGGTCGACTCCCGTTACCTGCTCCGTACACGTGTGCTCGACCTGGATGCGGGGATTGACCTCGATGAAGTAGAACTTGCCCGTCTCGACGTCCACCAGGAACTCGACCGTCCCCGCGCTTTCGTACCGCACGGCCCGGCCGATCAAGAGCGCCGCCTCGCAGATGTCGTTGCGAAGCCCGGGATCGAGATTCAGCCCCGGGGCAATTTCGACCACCTTCTGGTGCCGCCGTTGAATCGAGCAGTCGCGCTCATAGAGATGCACCAGGTTACCGTACTTGTCGCCCATGAGTTGCACTTCGATGTGCCGCGGCCGGGCGATGAATTTTTCCAGAAACACGTCGGGGCTGCCGAAAGCGCTGTTGGCCTCGCGCTGGGCCTGCTCGAGCGTCGCCGCCAGGTCTTCGGCGCGGTTGACGACCCTCATCCCGCGGCCCCCGCCCCCCTTGGCCGCTTTGAGAAGCACCGGGTAGCCGAGCTTTTCGGCCAACTGGCTGGCTTGCCCCGCGCTTTCCAGCGGGCGGCTGCTGCCGGCCAGCACGGGTACGCCGGCCTGCTCGGCGATCTGGCGGGCGACGATCTTGTCGCCGAGTTGCTCCAGGATGCGCGGCGGCGGGCCGCAAAAGAGGATCCCGGCCGCCTCGCAGGCGGCAGCCAGGTCCGGGTTTTCGGAAAGGAATCCGTAGCCGGGATGGATGGCGTCCACCCCCCGTTCCTGCGCCAGCTCGACGATGCCGGGGATGTCGAGGTAGGCTCGAATTGGCTCGCCGGTGCGGCCTACACAGTAGGCTTCGTCGGCCTTGAAACGGTGCAGCGCAAAGCGGTCTTCGTGGGAGTAGATCGCGACCGTGCGGATACCAAGCTCGTGGGCCGTGCGAAAGACCCGGATGGCGATCTCGCTGCGGTTAGCGACCAGCAATTTGGAAATGGTGGGCATCGTTGGCAACTACGGACGATCACGGTCTGGCACAGCTCCCGACGAGTCCGCCTGAGCGAGCAAAAAAAGTCTTGCGACAAACAATGTAACATCGTCCCGCCCCCTTAAAAAGGTTGAGGGGTTCGCCTGGCCACCCGGATAAAGCTGGCGAATCGCTCAAAAATCGAATATAAAACCTGCCTCGTTTTTCCCACTCGACACCACGCAGAAGAAACCGATGGCAACCGCGAAGAGAACGCTCGTCGACGTCAAGCTGGCGCTGGCGGCCAAATATGAGAGTCTCGCCCGCCAAACGGGCAGCAAACCTCGCGAGAAGCGATATTTACTACGCGCCCAGCGCTACCACGGACAGGCCGCCACCTTGCAAGCCAAGACGCGAGGCTGAGACCCCCGCGCCGGCCTGACGAAAAAGTCATCCCCTCTCGGCTTGGTCCGCCGACCTATAATGACGGAGAAGCCCGCGGGCCTCGTTGGCCGGCGCGCTCTGCCACGTGTTCGTGCCAGGCGCGCCCGGACAGGGCCGATCAAGAAAGGAACCGTCCGATGATTTTGCGCGTTCGGTGTCATTGCGCTCTGGTTGCACTTTTTCTTGGGTTGGGGACGCTGCCCGCCCGCGCGGATGATGGTGTGACCCTGAAATGGAAATTCGAGCCGGGGCAGACCTCTCGCTACACGACGCTGGTTGACATGAAGGCCCAACACAAGTTCGGGGCCGGACAGCCCGAAGAGATCACCGCGAAGCGAACGAGCGAGATGACCTGGGTGGTCGATTCGGTCGACGAAGACGGAAACGCTCACATCACGCAGACCATCGAACGCATTCGGGGAGTATCGTCGGCGCGGGGACAAGAACAGAGGTTCGATTCCGAGGAGGCGAAGCTCGACGAAGCGGCGGCACAGGAGCCGCTCGGCTTTCTAGTGAAGCAGCCAATACACCTGACGATCGATCCGCACGGCAAAGTGGTCGACGTCCGCCCCTCGGAGAAGCTGGCGGAAAAACTGAAGCAACCGCAACGCGGCCCATTGGCCGCCATGTTGTCGCCCGAAAACCTGAAGCAGATGGCCAGTGCGAACACGCTGGAGTTTTCCTCCGAGCCGGTGAGCCGCGGAACGACCTGGCAGCAGCAAATGACCGTGAGCGACCCGATGGCCGGGCGGCAGACGCTGGCAACCACCTATCGCTACGACGGAACCGAAGACCGAGACGGGCAGAAGCTCGACAAGATCTCGGCCACCGCAAGAGTAGAACCGGCCGGCAACCAGGGCGGTGCCCAGCGGGTCACGATTAAAGACCAGAAATCAAACGGTGTGATCTGGTTCGACCGTTCCGTAGGCCGCATCCACCAAATGGAGATGACGAGCAAGCTCGTGCGAGAGGTCACCTTAGGGACCAACAAGGTCGAAGAAACCGTAACCACGAAGATGCATATGCGGCTGGCGGGCGAATCGGATGAGGCGCGCTAGCCGGATAGAGAACGGCTGAAGCCCTCGGAGGCGGATCATTCCCCCGGCTGGGCGTCGCCTCCTCGCGGTTTTTGTCGTTTTTCGCCTGCCCGCTTCGCCTGGTAGCGCGCCAGCAACTGGCGTTTCATCTGGTCGGCCGGCAGATTGAGCAAGTGGGTTCGCTGGACGGGGCTCAACTGCTCAAAGAACCGCTTGAGGTCGTCCTCGTCGACTTCGGGAAGCGCAAGGACGTTCGACCGGGCGGCAGCCGGGCCGAATGCCTGGTTGGCCCAGCTCCAGATGAGCGCGCGGAGCTCGGCGTCGTTGCGGGCCTTACTCAAGACCTGCTGGCCGTGCGGCGATAATTGGCCCCGGAGCTCCGCCAACGGCCGTGGGTTGATTAGTGGTCCAGCCGCCAGCCGCCCAGCGGGCCTCGGGCCGCCTTGCCCTTGGCGTGGGGGTTGGTTCCGCTTCGGCAACAGGCCCTGCTGCTGCATGCTGAGCAACGCCCGGCGAATGATCGCGGAGCGTTGGTCTGGGGACGCCGCCGCAAGCTCCTGCTCCACTTTCGCGCGGAGGGCGGGCGGCAAGACCTTGGGGAAGGCGCCCTCGAACCAGGACGTGAATACCTGCAGGTCCTCCGGGGTGAGGCGACGAGCTTCGTCCCGGCGCATCCGTTTCACGCGCTGCAGGCGCTGCTCGCCGTCGAGCGCCATCAGCTCGGCTCGTTCCACACTCGGGAGCTGCTCCAGCCACTGCTGAAAAAGGGACAGGGTCGCCGTCAGTTGCGCGGCGTCGCCGTCGGAGTCGATGGTCGCTTCCAGCTTGCGCAGGCGAAGCTGCTCGTCGGCCGGCAGATGGCTGAATCGCTCGTATTTGCGATGAATGTCCTCCTTTTCTTCCGTATTAAGCGAGTCGAGCCACTTTTTGCGCTCGCCGAATGGCGCCGCGCTGGCGGTGGAGTCTGCATGGCCGTCAAAGGCGCCTGACTTGGCAAGCTCCCGCAGGAACTCGATTTGCGGGGTTTGTCGGTAGGCCTCCACGTTGTCCACCAGCGGCAGGTCTCGCAGCAACTGGCGGTTGGCGTCGGGCCAGAAGCGGGCACCCGCGAAACCGACGATGCACGCCGCCACGAGTGCCAGGCTCCAGGCCGCATTGCCTCGTTGGCCCTCTGCGGCGCGCAGCTCCTCCTGGACGGCGAGCGTGACCATCTCTACCGTTGACTCGGTGAACGACGGAGCGACGTCGGCCCGCGGAAGTTGATCGAGCAAGTTCCAGGCCCGCTCGAGCCGGCGCACTTCGCTCTCGACGCGCGCATCGCGCGCTATCAACTGCTCGACGTGCCGCGCTTTGTCGGCGTCAAGTTCGCCATCAAGGTACGCGACCAGCAACTCACGATCGGGCATGTCATGATCGCGCAGGTCTTGCCCCGTGTCGGAATCGGGCCGGAGAACATCGTCGTCAGGCATGATCGTTCTTCAGTGCACCGCGATCCAGGTACGGTTCGAGGGCGTCGCGCAGCTTCTCCCGTGCGCGCGACAAAAGCGATTTGATGGCCTGAGGCGTCATGTCCATGGCCAGGGCGATATCGGCGTAGCTCATGTCTTCAAACTTGTTCAGGAGCACGGCCATTTTTTGCCGCTCGTTGAGGGTGTCGAGCGCTGCCTTGACCACGTCGCGCAGCTCCGCCTTGTCGAGCAGCCGAGTCGGCATCAGGCTGCTGGCGGCCTGGGCAAGCTGTTCGACGGTCAGCGGGTCATCGCAGGAACGCGTGGCCGCGCTAACCTGGACCTCGCGCCGGCGCGACCGCGACCGCAAGGCATTGGAGGCGACGTTGTTGGCGATGGTGAAAAGCCAGGTGGAGAACTTCGAGCCCGGCTGATACCGGTCGCGAGCCCGGTAGACCCGCAAAAAGACCTCCTGGGCGAGGTCCTCGGCCTGGCCGCGTCGGCCGACGAGGTGCTCCAGGACCGTCACCAGTCGGTCCTGGTAGCGAAGCATAAGTTCTTCAAATGCGGCCGCGTTACCATCTCGCACCTCCAGCATCAGCCGCACGTCGGGGTCGGCGAGCGGATTGATCCGGGCTGAAGAATCGCTTGCCGCCGCGCTGGCCGCCATCGCCGAGTGAGCTGGTTCGTTTGTTCCGGAATCCCTGTCACCAAGTCTAAAGGATGCCGCGACTTAGGGCCAGATTCTAGCCCAGAGCGCGCGAACAAACGTTCTTGACCACTCGTACCAAAAGCTATAAACTTCTTCCCTGGAAAGCCTTGCGCCTAGCGCACCGTCGTCGTTGTCCCACCAGGGGTTTGCCAGCCAAAAGGGGATGCCACCCCGCGACGAATGCCAGTCAGGGGCGCTACGATTCTCTTGTCGGGGGCACGCAGAACCGGACCATGGAAGTCTTAGAACGCATTTGGGATCTTTTGGGGGCGATCTTCGGTGGTCTCGCCGGGGGAATCGAACGCGCCATCACGGCCGTGTTCGGCTCGTCGAACGCCCGATACATCAAGCGGCTGCAAGGCAAAGTCAACGCCATCAACGCTTTGGAGCCGAAGTACAAGGCCATGAGCGACGAGGAGTTGCGTCATCAAACGGCCGAGTTTCGCAAGCGGCTGGCCGCCGGCGAAACGCTCGACGACCTGCTCGTCGAAGCCTTTGCCGTCTGTCGCGAGGCCTCCCGCCGCTGGATCGGGCTGCGCCACTACGACGTTCAGCTCCTGGGCGGCATGGTGCTCCATTCTGGGGCGATTGCCGAAATGGTCACGGGCGAAGGCAAGACCCTTGTGGCCACACTCCCGGCCTACCTCAATGCGCTGGGAGGGAGGGGGGTTCACGTCGTCACGGTGAACAGTTACCTGGCCCGCCGCGACATGGAGTGGATGGGGCCGATCTATATGGGCTTGGGGCTGACCGTGGGCGCCATTTACGCCGGCATGGATCCGGACGAAAAACAGCTCGCCTACGATTACGACATCACCTACGGCACGAATAACGAGTTCGGCTTCGACTATCTGCGCGACAACATGAAGCCGGCCGCCAAAGGGGACGACCGGTGGCCCAGAGACCAGCAACAGGCCCAACGCAAGCTGCACTACGCGATTATCGACGAGGTTGACAATATCCTGATCGACGAGGCCCGCACTCCGCTGATCATTTCGGGGCCGGCCCACGATGACGTCACTCGCTATCCCCGGGCCGACAAGATTGCCCGGCAGCTCAAAAAGGACGTGCACTTCGAGGTGAAGGAGAAGGAGCACACGGTCCATCTCACCGACGAAGGGGTGCGAGAAGCCGAACACCTGGCCGGAATCGAGAGTTTTTACACGGCCGGAAACATGGAGTGGCCGCACCTGATCGACAACGCCCTTAAGGCCCACTGGCTGTACAAGCGGGACGTGAACTACGTCGTCGACGGCGACGAGGTGGTCATCGTCGATGAGTTCACGGGGCGCCTCATGCCGGGCCGCAACTGGAGCGACGGGCTGCATCAGGCGGTCGAAGCCAAGGAAGGGGTTCGCGTCAAGGAAGAGACACAGACCTACGCCACGATCACCCTGCAGAATTTCTTCAAGCTTTACGACAAGATCAGCGGCATGACCGGAACGGCCATGACCGAGGCGACGGAGTTTTGGAAGATCTACAAGCTCGACGTGGTGGCGATCCCCACCAATCGGAAGCTCACCCGTGTGAACCACCCCGACGTGATCTACCGCAGTGAGCGGGAGAAATACGAGGCGATTGTCGGCGAGATCGAGCGGATGCACAAATGGGACGCCGTGCAGCTTGCCGACGGCGCCATCCTCTCGGGTGCGGTGACGAAGGAAGAGGAAAACCGCATCGAATTCCAGCCGCACGAAGAAAAGGAGCGCCGCTGGATCGAGCGGAACAAGATCAAGGTGCTCGAGCGCCGCGGCCGGCCGGTTCTCGTCGGCACGATTTCCATCGAAAAGAGCGAGCGGCTTAGCAGCATGCTCTCGCGCCGCGGCATCAAGCATGAGGTGCTCAACGCCAAGCACCATCAGCGCGAGGCCGAAATCATCGCCCAGGCAGGCCGCAAGGGGGCCGTGACCATCGCCACCAACATGGCGGGCCGCGGGACGGACATCATTCTCGGCGGCAATCCCGAGACGATGGCCTGGGCCATCCTTCAGAGCAAGTACGAGAGCCGCCTCGATGTTCCGCAAAGCGAATGGACCCAACTCATCGGCGAGATCGAGAGCCGCGAGCAGATGAAGTCTGAAGGGGAGACCGTCAAGACGTTGGGCGGTCTGCACGTGATCGGCACCGAGCGGCACGAAGCCCGGCGCATCGACTTGCAGTTGCGCGGCCGTTGCGGCCGCCAGGGGGACCCGGGTTCCAGCCGTTTCTTCCTTTCGCTCGAAGACGACTTGATGCGCATCTTCGCCGGCGAGTGGGTGAAGAACATCCTCACCCGCCTGGGTATGCAGGAAGGAGAAGCCATCGAGAGCAAGATGGTCACGCGCCGCATCGAAGGAGCCCAGAAGAAGGTCGAAGAGCGAAATTTCGAGACCCGCAAGAACCTGCTCGAATACGACGAGGTCATGGACGAGCAGCGCAAGCGGGTGTACGGCTTTCGCCAGCAGATCCTGGACGGCGTCAACTGCAAGCTCAAGATCCAGGAGATGATCGATCAGGAAATCGATCGTTTTCTCGACGATTTTCTGTCCAAAGACTATGGCGCCACCACGTTCGCCAAGTGGGCCGGCAGCGAACTCGGCATCGAGTTGGAGCCGAACGACTTCCGCGGCCTCGATTATGAAACGGCCGAACGCCAGGCCAAGGACGAGGCCGAACGGAAAGCGGAAGGGCAGGTGTTCGAGGCGATTGACGAGAATCTGCCCGACGACGCCGAACAGGAAGAATGGAACTGGGAAGCCCTCGCCAAGGTTGTTAATACGCGCTGGCACCTGAACCTTCGGGATCGCGACCTCAAAAAAGTACCGCGTCAGGAGATCGGCGAGTTTCTTATCGAGAAGGCCCGCGATGCGCTCGCGAAGGTCGACCTCTCCGAGGGGAAGCGATTCCTCGATCCCGACTTCGGCCTGCGAACTGCCTGCGGGTGGGTGAACTACAAGTTCGGCATCCAACTCGATCCGGAGGAGGTTCGCGGACTTGAGCTTGGGCCGTTCAAAGATCTCGTCCGCCGCAAGGCGGAAGAAGCCTACGCCGAAAAAGAAACCGAGTACCCGGTGCTCGCGGGCCTGTACCATTTCACCACCCGCGACGCCACCGGGCAGAAACGCTACGACCGCGAACGGCTTGTCACTTGGGCTCGCGAGCGGTTCCAGGTCGATCTCGATCTGGAAGACCTCCGCAACAAACAGCGCGACGAGATCCGAGCCCTATTGCTCGACCACAGCCGCGAGCATCAGCGGCAGGCCGAGGCGGCGCTCACCGAAGTACAGCAACAAGTGACCAAGGTCTTTTCCGACGACGGCCACCCCGGGCGAACGCTGGGGCAAGTGACCGGCGGCAACGGAGCGCTCGGTTCGCTGGCGAGTTGGCTGGAACAGAAATACTCCTTCCACGTAACGCCGGAGGAACTGGCCGATCTCGATCGTGCCTCCTTGGAGCAGAAGCTCTCTTCCGCCGTCGAAGACCATTTCCGCCCCGAAATTCGCCGCATGGAGCGGGCGCTCTTGTTGCAGATTCTCGACACCGCCTGGAAAGACCACCTGCTCGCCATGGACCACCTGCGGTCCAGCGTCGGCTTGCGCGGTTACGCCCAGGTCGACCCGAAGGTGGAATACAAACGGGAAGGGATGCGGATCTTTGAGCAGATGTGGGCCTCCGTCGGCGAACGGGTTACCGACCTGATCTTCCGGATGGAGCAGCTTGACGAGGGCTTTGTGGGTTCGACGTGGGTGGAGAGCGAGGCCGTTCACGATTCGCCGCCGCCCGGCAGCAGCATGATCAGCGACGACCAGTCGCAGGCCATCAGCGGCTCCGACACTCCGCAGAAGGCCGAGCCGATCCGCAACCGCAACCCGCAGATCGGCCGCAACGATCCGTGCCCCTGCGGCAGCGGCAAGAAGTACAAAAACTGCCACATGCGGACCGGCGGGTTGTAGTGTGGGGAGCGGCGCCGACAAGCGATGCCGGTAACCCAGATGGTTGCGGTGGTTGGCCGCTCCGAAGAACGCCGCTAAAAACGCTACCGGAAGGCTGACGCCATCCGCGCCACGGGAAAGGATGCCCGATCGTGCGATATCTTCTTAATCTGGCCTATCTGGCTCTCATTGTGCTGGCCTCGCCGCTGCTGTTGCGCCGGGCCGTGGCGCACGGCAAATACCGCCAGGGGTGGCGGCAAAAGCTGTTCGGGTTCGTGCCGCGGCGAGAGGGGGATGCCCCTTGCCTTTGGTTCCACGCCGTCAGCGTGGGTGAAGTCAATCTCCTCGCGCCGCTCCTGGCCGAGCTTGCGCGCCGCCAGCCGCGTTGGCAGTGCGTGCTCTCCACGACGACGATCACGGGCCTGGCGACGGCGCAAAAAAAATACCCGGCCTTGACCGTCTTCTATTGTCCCCTCGACTTCACCTGGGCCGTGAGAACGGCGTTGCGGCGAATTCGGCCGAGTTGCCTGGTGCTGGCGGAGCTTGAATTGTGGCCGAACTTGATCGCCGCCGCGCGCCGCTCCGGCGCGCGCGTCGCCGTCGTCAACGGCCGGCTGAGCGAACGAAGCTTCCAGGGCTACCGCAGGCTGCGCTGGCTGATCGGCCCGTCGCTGAAAAGGCTCGACCTGGTTGCCGTTCAGAACGACGACTACGCCGAGCGTTTCTTGACGCTCGGCGCCGAACCACAAGCCGTTCACGTCACGGGCTCGATGAAATTCGACGGCGCCCAGACCGACCGGCACAATGCGGCGACCGAGCGCCTGCGGAAGGTCGCCGGATTCGAAGACGGCGACACCGTTTTCCTGGCGGGCAGCACGCAGGAAGGGGAAGAGAAGGCGGCGCTCGCTGCTTACCGGCAACTTTGCCAAGAGTTTCCTCGCTTGCGGCTGATCATCGTACCCCGTCACCCCCAAAGGTTCGAGAGCGTGGCGGAGCTGCTCGATCGATCGAGGCTCGACTGGCAGCGGAGAAGCCGTCTGGAAGCCGAAGGAGCAAGATCAAGCGCCCGCATACTGCTCGTCGATACGATCGGTGAGTTGGGGGCCTGGTGGGGAACCGCGTCGATCGCCTTTGTCGGCGGCAGCCTGGGCAGCCGCGGGGGCCAGAACATGATCGAGCCGGCCGCCTACGGCGCCGCGGTCTCGTTCGGCCCCAACACGCGGAACTTCCGCGATATTGTCGAGCAGATGCTTTGCGATCGTGCGGCGGTCGTCGTCGCCGACGAGGACGAACTCACCGCGTTCGTCCGGCGTTGTCTTGTCGATGATCGCTACACCGAGAACCTCGGGCAGCGCGCACGAAGGCTCGTGTTCAGCCAACTTGGCGCCACCCAGCGTACGTGCGACTTACTTTGCCCTCTCGTTGAACCTTCATTCCGTGCTCGAGCGGCATAATGTGCGGCCAGCCCGACGGATGCAGTGTAGAATAACGAAGGCTCGGTTGCCCGTAAGATTGGGAAGACGGAATGAGTACATTGCCACAAGACCTCATAGAGAAAGTTGCCGAGGTTCTCCTTCGCGTCGAGCGATTGGAGAAAGCCCAAATTGAGGAACGAAGCCCGTCCGCGTGGCACTATCTTGTCGAGCGCCCACATTCCTGGCGGCGACAGCTTTACGTCAAGGGTCGTAACATGACGGCGGCCCAGCTTGTTAGCTCGATG
Source organism: Pirellulales bacterium (assembly GCA_035550375.1). Taxonomy (GTDB): domain Bacteria; phylum Planctomycetota; class Planctomycetia; order Pirellulales; family JAICIG01; genus DASSFG01. Next base: position 19,307 of record DASZPH010000059.1, read on the forward strand.
AACGCCAACGGTTTGAATCCCTTCCAAGCCGCCGACGACCTAGATTTGCCGCTCGCGGCCGTCGAGGAGGCGGTCCGCTATTGTCACGAAAACGCGGCGCTTCTGTCACTGGAGGCCGCCGAACAGCGACGACGACTTGTGGAAAAGGGTTATCCCGTTGGGCCTGCGACTCTATCTGGATGACTGTACCTTTTCGAAGCGCCTGACCGCAAAGCTTCGGGCAGCCGGACACATCAGCCGAAGCACAGACTTCCGGACTGCCGGACCGAGAGCATTTGCGATACGCCATTGCCGACGGCCGGGTCGTCCTGACGCACAACTGCAGTGACTTCGAGGAACTTCACGCGGAGATTGCCGCTCATCCGGGCATCGTCGCCATTTACCAAGACAATGATCGCCAGCGCGATATGACCCACGATGACATCGTTCGCGCCTTGCAGCACCTGGCGAAATCCGGCGCCGCGCTCGAGAATTCGTTCCACGTCCTTAACGTCTGGCGATAAGGCTTGGCTGCTCGACCGTCAGCTCGAACCAGCGACACGCCCCTCCCTCGTGCAAGACTCGCGTCCAGCATGGTCACCACTGCCGGTCCGCGCAAGAATTTGTGCATCAAACCGCCCGTCGCTACGATGGCCAAGAGTCTGCCGCAGCGACGCAGGCGTACTGGCTGCCACATCGCACCTGAACAGACGACAAGAATCTTGCGCACAACCCCACATGCCGTCTGAAAACCCGTATGAGTCGCCCAAGGTCGACGTGCAAGTCAGTGCTGGCAGGCACAAGGACCGTTCCGAGTTGGAAACGACGGACTGGGTGCTGGCTGCGCTGTGCTCGGGCATTGCGTGCATCGTCGGCATTGTCTGGCTCGTCCAGGGTAAACAGAAAGGGCTGAAGATGGTCGGCATCTCCTTGATGTTCGCCTTTTTCTGGAACGTTGTTCGCTATGTGCTTATCGCGGTTTTCCAGAAATGAATGACCAACCGATTTCTGCCGCGGCGGTGCACTCCGACCGCGGTATGTTTCGCAATCACCACTGGGTGATGCTGGCGGTCGCGGTGGCGGTCGTTGTCGCGGCCACTGTGCTCGAAGTTCAGCCGGAAGAGCGCGTCGCCCTGCGCGGCCTGTCACGGTACCCGCTTCCGCACCTCTGCATGTCGAGGTCGCTCCTGGGACTGTCTTGCCCCGGCTGCGGGCTAACCCGAAGCTTCGTCTATCTGGCACACGGCCGATGGCAGGAAGCGTGGCGCGTCCACCGTCTCGGCTGGTTGCTGGCGGGGCTCGTCCTTATCCAACTCCCGTACCGCGGAATGATCCTCGCTCGGCTGATGCGTCCGATCAGCTCGCGGGCAGCCCAATGGCTGGCGTGGGGACTGGTCGGGCTGATGGCGGCCAACTGGCTGCCGACGTTGCCTTGCCAAACGAATCGGCTTATCCGAATGGCAGATCAGAGTCAGGCGGTCCATCGAGCAGATTGAAACAGGGCCGACGCCGATACCAAAGAGGAGATCCAGCAGCAATGAATGGCAAATTCAACGTTGTCGCCGGCGGGTTGTTATGGATGTTGTCGGTGGCGGCCGCGGGAATCGCGGAAACATCTCCTCCGATCGCCGTCGAGGCCCAGCCGTTAGCCGCCAACCTTCAGCGGCTTCAGCAAGCTCTCGACTATCTCGGCACGCCCCTCTCGGAGCAAACGTCAACCAACCTCCAAGAGGCAGCTCGAAGCGAGGACGCCGAGCTTTTGCAGGCGGCCATCGATCCGCAGGTGGCGTTCGTCGTCGAGATCAATCCGGAATCGCGGGTGCGCGTGGCGCGGGGACAAGCGCCGGCACGGCTGCAGCAGGGCGGTTTCACCCCCTTTGTTGTCAAGGTGGTCAACTACGGCGAGGTAACCCAACCGTTGCGGATCCATAGCCCCGCAGGAGGCGCCGTCTACAGCGGCGAAAATCGGGGCATCCTCGAACGCCAGCAACGACTCGATCTTCAGTCGGATCAAGAGCAGGCCGTGCCAGGCCGTTTTTTGAACCTGGAGATGTTTGGAGCCCCTCCCATGACCGCGCGGCTCAGTGGTCTCGCGGTGGAGTACTGCATCGCGCTGATTTACAGCGCCGAGGCGGGCCGGCGAGAAGCGACGATCCGCTTCGACGTCGACCAGGGGACGCAGGATCTCGGCTTTCGCGGCGAAACGCCCGTGCTGTTCAACATCTCTCCGGCAATCCCGGTCAACCTTCGCGTGCTCGACGAAGACGGCAGGCCGACGACGGCCCGGTTCCTGTTTCGCGACCGTGCCGGGCACGTTTATCCGTCGCAACCCAAGCGGCTTTATCCCGACTTTTTCTTCCAGCCGCACATCTACCGCGCCGACGGCGAGACCGTCCTTCTGCCACCCGGAGAGTTCTCGGTAGAGATCAGCCGCGGGCCGGAATACCACACGTTACGGCGCTCGCTGACTCTTCCTACACCGGCGAACAGGTCCCAGGTTCCGGCCGCCGAGTTCTCCGTTCGGCTCGAGAGGTGGATCAACCCACAGCAGTTCGGTTTCTATTCGGGCGACCACCACATCCACGCGGCAGGCTGTTCGCATTACTCGTCGCCCAGCGAAGGAATCTTGCCGCCCGACGCCCTGCGCCAGGTGAAAGGCGAGGGCCTCAACGTCGGCTGCATCCTCACCTGGGGCTTCTGCTACGACTTCCAACGACAGTTCTATTCACCTGTGGCCAATAAGGTGAGTGAGCCCTTGACCGTCATTAAATATGATATTGAAGTCAGCGGCTTCGGCTCACAGGCCCTGGGACACGTCTGCTTGTTGAACTTGCGGGATCACGTTTACCCCGGCACCGAGGGCATGCAAGGTTGGCCCACCTGGGCCACGCCCGCCTTGCGTTGGGCCAAGGAGCAAGGAGGCTTTACGGGCTATCCGCACTCCGGCTCGAGCATGCAGGTCGAGCCGGCTCCCGCCAGCGCCCGCATGATGGCCGAGTTCGACGCCAATCACGATCATGCTCTCTCGGCGGAGGAGGCAGAGAAGGCCCTTTTGCCTGAGCTCTTTTCGCGGATCGACGCCGATGCCGACGGTGTGCTCACCCAGCCGGAACTGGCCCGCAGCCACGAACGAATTGCCGAGCAGTTGCCCAACCTTGGCATCCCGGAGGCGCCCTTGGAAATCATCGCCGCCACGGCCCACGGCGTCTGTGACTTCATCAGCACGATGGACACGCCACGGGTGCGCGAATGGAACGCGTGGTATCACCTGATGAACTGCGGCTTTCCGATCAAGGTGGCGGGCGAGACCGATTTTCCCTGTATGAGCGGCACGCGCGTCGGCCAGGGACGCACCTACGTGCAGCTTGGCGACGTGGAGAAAGTCGATTTTCAACAGTGGTGCGAGGGGCTGGCCGGCGGCCGGTCGTACGCCAGCGACGGATATGCCCACGCCTTGAGGTTCGCCGTAGAGGGGGCCGGTGCCGGACACGAGATCAAGCTCGATGGTCCCAAGAAGGTTGTGGTGACGGCGAGCGTCGCCTTCGCCTCCCAGACGCCGCTGGAGGTGGCCTACGGCCTGGCGATGCCGGCCGCCGGTAAGGTGTGGTTGGGCGACACGGTGACCATTCACGCCGCCAAACAGCTTGCGTCGGTACGGGAGCGGACCGTCGAACTGGTCGTGAACGGGCGGGTGGTAGCCAGCGCCAAGGTCCCCGCCGACGACCAAGTGCACGACGTGCGGTTCGAGGCTCCGGTCGAGCGCAGTAGTTGGATCGCCTTGCGGCAGTTCCCGCAATTGCACACCAACCCGGTCACGGTGCTGGTGGCGGACAAGCCGATCCGCGCGTCGCGATCCAGCGCCCGCTGGTGCGCCGCCCTCATCGCGCAGCTCTGGCGCGCGCGGGAACACAACGTCGCCCTTGCGGAGCGCGAGGCGGCGCACGCCAGTTTTCGCCGGGCGATCGAAATTTATCGGCAGATCGCCGCCGAATCGCCGGAGGGCACGTAGCCCGTCTGCTCTAGGTCGGTTTCGCCAGCTTGCGTATAATGCCCGCCCGGATTGGGCTAGCCCATCTCTGAGAGTTTCCGTCGGCAAAGGAGTTCCGATGCGGAAGATCGCCATCATCAATCAAAAAGGGGGCGTGGGTAAGACCACGACGGCCGTCAACCTGGCGGCCGCCCTGGCTGCGACCGGCCAGCGCGTGGGCGTAATCGATCTCGATCCGCAGGCCCACGCCACGTTGCACCTGGGCATCGAGCCGGGCCGTGAGGGGGGCTCGGTTTACGATGTCATGACGGGCGACGCCCGTCTGGCCGACGTTCGCCGGCAGGTTCAAGAAAACCTCTGGCTGATCGGCTCGCACATCGATCTGGCGGCGGCCGAAGTGGAGCTGGCCGGCGTCGTTGGGCGGGAGCTGATCTTGCGCGACAAGCTGGACGAAGACGGGGAGTTGTTTGACTTCCTGTTCATTGACTGCCCGCCGTCGCTAGGCATCCTGACGCTCAACGCCCTGGCCGCGGTGGACGAGGTATTCATTCCCCTGCAGCCGCATTTCCTGGCACTACACGGGCTGAGCAAGCTGTTGGAGACGATCGACTTGGTCGCGCGGCGGCTCAATCCCCCCTTGCGGCTGTCGGGCGTGGTGCTCTGCATGTTCGACGGCACCACGCGCCTGGCCGGCGAGGTTAGCCGCGACGTGGAGCAGTTCTTCGAGCAATGTCGGGCCGGCCGCAACTGCTGGTCCCAGGCCCAGCCCTTCCAGACGCGTATCCGCCGCAACGTGAGGTTGGCCGAGGCGCCGAGCTTTGGCCAATCGATTTTCGACTACGCGCCCGGCTCGAACGGCGCCGACGATTACCGCCAGCTCGCAACCGAAGTGGTCGGGCAGCTCAGCCCACACCCAGTGACAAGCTAAGGACGAGCAGGCCGAGCACAACGAAGGCGACCGCTGCGAAGAGCCAATCCCTCCGCAAGGCCCAGCCCAGCAGAAGTACGATCACCCGCATGATGGGCGTGATCATCAAGACCAAGAGGCCGAGCGTCGTGATGGCCGGACCGTTAAACCGGGCTGCCTCCCGGCAGAGCATCCCGAGCGTCTCGTGTCGCGCAGCGTGCTCGTGTCCCTGCCCTACCATGAACGCCAGGCCGCACGTCAACAGCACGGCGCTGGCCGCCAGCCCCGCTAGCAGCGTCCAGTGCACCCAGTGTTGCAGCCAATGGGAATCGTCGTCGGGCACGTTCAGGCTCCTCGCAGCGCGCGGTAGATCATCTGCACGGCGACGGCAACGAGCAAAACGGCGAACAGCCGCTTGACCGCTTTCCCGCCCAGATACTGATTCACGACCGAACCCAAGGCCGAGCCGAGGAGCACCCCAAGGACGACCGCGGCGGTAACGGCCGGCAGCAGCTCGTCGCGGCCGTAGTAGAGAAAGGCGCTGGCCACCGCGGTGACGCCGATCATGAAGTTCGAGGTGGCCGCGGCCGCTTTCACGGGCACGCGGCACAGCAGATGCAGCGCCGGCACCTTGAACACACCGCCGCCAATACCGAGGAGCCCCGACAGGTTGCCGGCCACGAACGAAATCAAAAGCCCCAGCGGAAGCCGCTCGACGTGATAGCGTACCTCACCTCCGGCGGCCGGGTCGTGATAAGACGCGCCAAGCCGGCCCAAATCGGTGGAGGGTTTCTTGGGGTTGACGGTCGGAGGATGGTCGGCGACCGACGAATTCTCTGTGCGGCCACGCCACATGAGAAAGGCCGTCGGAACGAGCACGATGGCGAAAAGCCCCTCTAAAGTCCGCGGATCGAGCCGGCCGGCCGTCAATCCGCCCGCGATGGCGCCTAGCGCGGTGGCGATCTCCAGCGTCATGCCAAGCCGCATGTTCGCGGTGCCTCGTTCGACGTTCGTGCTGGCCACGGCCGTCGATGTGGCGATGACCGAGATAATGCTCGTGGCCACGGCCTGGTGCATTGGCAGATCGAGGCCAATGACGAGGATGGGAATCAAAAGCACGCCGCCGCCGATACCGAGGATCGCGCCGAGCACGCCCGTCAAACTACCGGCGACGAGCAGCAAGAGAGCATTGAGCGGTGTGACGGCCATCGACGGTCGGCTAGGGCACGTGGAGCGACCTTCCTATTGAGTCCTAGGTAGTTAATGAGCCTCACAGATCCAAATTTCAAGGCGGCGCTACATAGGGAGTCGTGCGATCCGAAAGAACGATTGCAGTCGGGCGGGGTCGTGGCGGTATTTTTCAAGGAGGAGCGCCAAT
>DASZPH010000060.1:0-66551 GCA_035550375.1 Pirellulales bacterium
CGCTCACTCGAAAACCTCCGTGCAGGTGTGGCGTGTTTGTTGGCGTTCAACACAAATACGCCCCAAAACGCCGGAGGTTTTCGATTTTTTTCGCCGCGGCCGCGGCCGCCCGGCTTCTGGCTATGCTTGTTTAAGGACTAGAGGAAGCGCATCAGGTATGTAGGATGATTGCAAGTGGTTCAGGGAAGACGAGAGCTTTGATCGAAGTTATGGTGCGACAGCAAGCGTCGGGCGATAAGGTGGCGGCGAGGAGAACAAGAAATGAGGCGATTCAAGCGGGACAAAAAGACGCCCAATCGGGGCTATACAGAAATCTCGCCATTGCCGACGCAAAGGCGGGGGACTATTGCGCCGCATTTCAGGCCCTCAGAGCACTCAAAGGCGCGGCGGAAAGGAACAGAACCCTAGTGGAAATTGCGAAGATCCAAGCCGAGCGCGGCGAGACGGCCATTGCCCACACGACGCTTGCGGCAATCGTCGGCGCGGCCAGCAGGGACGAAGCCATGGTCGCGATTGGCTCATACCAAGCGAAGCACGGTAACATTGCGGGCGCTTTGCGGACTGCAGCCACGATGAAGGACCCGGTGCACCGGACTGTGGTGTTACGTTACGTTGCCGGCGCCCAGTCGCGCATGAAACGTGGAGCGGCGGCCCGGACGACACTCAAGCAGCTAGTCGAAATAGCGGCATCAATACCCATCGGCGGGGGTACGGACACGATAGTTTACCTGGAAAATGCCGAGCTTTCAGCGAAGCTCGGCTACCGCGACTTGGCAATCAATTGTTACGAACGAGCCCGTGCCGCTGCTATGCGCTACGCGGAGGTGGAGTATCAAGGATCGCTGCTACGCGACATCGCCAAGTCGGAAGGGAAGGTCGGACTGACTAAGGTGGCGGTGTCCACAGCGACAGAGCTTCCAACGCCGTTCCTGAAGGCATGGTGGTTGCTGGGCCTCGCAGAGGGTCTTCAACCGTGAGATAAAGGGGATCGCGCCAAGCGAACCACATGGCAGCTTTAGCCGCCCGCGCACGGCCGCCTTCAGGTGGTCGGGGCGGAAAAAGCTGCCATGTGGGAATTGAGATATTGTACTCAGGCGCGCATCCTGAGCGCCACCGCCGCAGGCGGTTTTTGAAAAGAGCTCAAGTTGACGCAACGAGGCGTTCACGAGCCATCTCTGTCGGTGAGGGCGAACCTCAGCGAGCTGCTGGTATATACGGGGCTCGGGCCCCAAGCTGCCTTATCCGGCGTTCAGCGCTCGACAGAGCGCCATACTTGTCACGACCTTGGCACACGCCGCGGATTGCTCCGCGGCGCGGCACCGGCCAGAGTGTCGACGGCGTTATCGGGCACTCGCGTCGGACTCGGCCGCCTCAGGGCCTCAGGCGGCACGGGTTGATGAAGATAGGATCGAGGTCGAAGCGTGCTCGTTGACGCGATCACGGGGATCGACCGGCCGCGGGCTCGTTGCTCAGCCGGTGGCGGCACCAGCAGCGGCGTGAGCCGATTGCCACCGCGACTCAAACCGCGACGCGGGCCACGCCAAGAAGATCATAACGGTCGCTTCCACTGGAAACGTGGTGCCCAGGTCACCCGCCAGGCCCGACGCAGGTGATGCAACCTGTCTTGAGTCGGCCTTGGCCATTCCCACTACCAAAATGTCCACCGACAGTCGAGCCATCCCTTTCACAGAATAATTCACAGAATCCCTCACAAGCGGTCGGAATTCACGGAATTCCTGGAACCCGAAGTCTTCAAATCATTCAGGAAAACGCGGGTTTTCGCGAGTAGTTGCAGGATTATGAGTCCCCTGCTCTAACCGCTGAGCTACGGGCCCGATGACCAAGAAATAGCTGTCTCTTTTTGACGCCGACGCCTGTTTGCGGTAAATCCGCTGAATTTTTTCCGACACCACCGACAGCAAACGGTCGCCAGTCACAGGCTATCCGAAAAACGCGGCGGGGCAAGTCAAACCAAGGCACCACGCCGCCGCCAGACCGCTGGCGAACACCTGCCGTACTCGGACCCTCCGTTGTTTCCGCGGGGAAAGCGCTGAACCCCTCGTGACGCGTTTTTCCCAGGTTGCCTCGGCTGACAGGCTAGCTCCGCACCTGATTCTACCTCTTCAGGCGCCTGCTTGCCGCTGGCGCCCCGCATCGCTACCGTGGACGGTTTAGGAAACCCATCTTCCCTTCTGAGAACGGAGTCTCGGCCATGCCCGACCAGATCCCGAACAATTCAACCCGGTCCGTAATCAACTGGCTGCGCACCGGCGGCGACGAAGCGAAGTACTGGACCGAAGAAGCGCAGCGCGTCTGGGAGCGTTCAGCCGAAGGCGACCCCGCAACTCGGCTCGAGCGTGCCAGAGAGACGCTCGCCCAGTACCTGGAGAACGACGTCGTCGACGGTTCGTTGCTCAACCACGCGGCGGCACGAGTCGCGGCGTGAAGCCGAAGACCGTTTGCTCGGCGCGATTAACGATTTCCTGCGAACCTGGATCACCGCGTGATGCGACGGTTTCGGTACGCCCTACTCTTGCTCTCAATGGCCGCCGGCTGCCATAGAGCGCCGGTGCAAGAGACGGCCCCCATAGCAATCGACGCGGAAGACGTGCCCATTACGGCCGCCGACGTGGACATGCCGAAGACCTACGCCGCCGGGGTCGAGCGCATCCGAAACTACCGGGACCAAATAGGCGACGCCATCTCGGCTGGCACGCCCGGCAAAGCGCATCGGCCACTCGACGAACTGGGATTTGTGCTGGAGGCGCTTCCGTATCTGGCACGAGACTCAGGCGTCCCCAGGCGACACTGGGAGAATCTGGTTTTGGCGGCCGAAGACATCAGCGAATTAGCCGGCGACGTTCACGCGGCAATCGACAATCACCGCTCCCCCGACTACGAGAGGGTTGGGCCACTAATCGACGAGGCGATTTGGAGGCTGGCGAACCTTGAGGAGAAGCCTTTCGATCCACGGGCTTTGTCAGCAAGCCGCGTTGGTTCCATACCTATCCAGAAAGTTCCCGGTAAAGAATAAACTACCGCAGCGAAGGTTGCTCCGCCGGCCGCGGCGGTGCCATCGTCAATTCATTGGCAGCCCCGATCGGGCGCGAACGGCAGGACTTCGACGCGGCGGGCCGAGTCACCGGGACCGCCGCGAGAGTGCAAAGAGTGCAATGACAAGAAACGGCCAACAGAACCAGGGCCATAGCGAACGCCAGTTTGGAGGCGGGTCGCCGGCTTCCAGTTCGAAGTGGAGGTCCATGCTGTCGGTTGGAAGTCGGACGATGACGGCGAACGTCCACCAGCTCGCATGGGGCAAATCCAACTGGGCGGCCTGAAAAAGCTTGTTGCTGGCGGCGGCGCGGGTCGCCGCAAGGCGGATCGTTTCAGAGGACCGCCCGCGCGGGGCAACTTCGACATCAATCTGGCCGTCGAGAATCGGTTGCCCCGTGCCGACATCCTGGACGAAGACGCTGACATCGACGGGACCTGCCAGCAACGGTGTGGGATCGGTGAAGACGGTGACTTGGTAATTCCCATGCTGCTTCGATGCACGGACCGCCCCGCCGTCGGCGCCCGCGACGGCGGGCAGCAGCGCGATCGAGCCGGTCAGCAAGATCGCGACGACCGGTGCTGACACGACGCACCCGCGCAGAAAACGGTTCGGCATCCCTACCCTCCAGCGGCCATCGTGCCGCGCATCTGCATCGGTTGAAAGACGACCCAGACGCCGACAAAAAACAGCAGCGTGATTAATGCCGACCAGGGAAGGAATTCTTTCACAACCTGCCGCCGTCCCGATTCGGCCGAGAATGACAGCCGATAGCCCGTATAGAGCGAAAGCAGAAAGCCGAGGTCCAGAAACAGCAGCTCGGCGCGAAGCAACCAAGCCGGAGATGGCAGGCAGCAGGCGCATCGCCAGTTGGGCTCGCCGAGGTTGCCCAGGCCGAGATCGGCCAGGAATCGCTGCGTGACCGGAACGATCGTTTCGTAGCTGGTAAACAGATGGAAGCCGTAATGCGCCAGCCACATTCCAAAGCCAAGAGGAATCAGGGCGTAGGTGTAGCGCGTCGCCACCGCAAGGAGAGCGACGGGGGGTTGCGCCCCGCGACGGCTGGCGAGGCTGGCCAGAGTGACCGCGCCGAGGGGGGTCAGGACGATTGCCAGAAGATAGTAGATGGTAATCATGCCGCGCGCCGAGAGGCCCAGGGCGGCCGCCGTCCGTTGCTGCCATTCGACAACGGGTCCAACCATGCCCGCCGCGTTTGCGAACGAGCCGAAAACGAGCACGGCCACAAGCGCCGCAACGTCGGCTCGCTGCGACAAGCGGCCGACCCCCGAGCGGAGACGGTCGTGCCACAACTGCGAGCCCGGCAGGCTGGCGACGAGGCCGACGTTGGCGTGCGGACACGCCTGCACGCAATCGAGGCAGAAGGTGCAATCCAGGTTGCCCGACTTTCGCGGCTGAAACAGTTCCAGTTCGCAGCCGGGAATGCCGGCCCGACCGCGAAGGCAGTCCTTCGTGCGACAACTCGTGCAGATCTGCCGGTCGTGGACGGCAACCTCGAACGGCGAGACGAGCGACTGGACGAAGTTGAACTGCCCGATCGGGCAGACGTACTTGCAGAAGGCCGCGCCGCGAAAGAAGCCGTCGACGGCGAAGGCCGCCGCGAAGTAGCCGATCGTGATCCAGGCCGTCCACCACGGGCTGTCCCAGAGGGCAAACGCCTCATAAGCCCAGAGAAAGAGAGCGAGCAGCGCGACCGCCAACCATTTGCTTCGCAGCCCGCGCGGCCAGGACCACCGTTGCGGCAACCAATGGCCGGCGAGTCGTCGCGGCAGTGTGAAGGGGCAGGCCATGCACGACAGGTTTCCCACCGCCAGCAGGCCCAACACCACTAGGCCCCGCCAGTGAATCCAAGGCAACACGCCGGCCAGATTCAGCGGGCTTGCCTGCGGCCCGCACAGTCCGTCGTAGATCACGGCCGCCGCCACGATCAGCAAGGGAATTTGCAACGTCAAGCGTGCATGACGCCAGCGGAAGAAGCGGTACAACGGCCCGACTGCAAACGGCCGAGCGTGGCGAGGTCCGGGTCGAGTCGACCTCGAACCGAGCACGGGCAGGTGGTAGATCACGCGATCAGGGGTATTGGCCTTCTGTGCAGCTCTTGGCCGGCGTTCTGTTTCGGCTCCGTATAAGAGCCTGAGGCCGATCGCGAAGAGCGGCGCCAAGAAGGCCACCGAGCCGGGCACCCACATCAACACGCCGGCCGCCGTCTGATCGTCGAGCGGTGAGAGGTTGGCGATCCGCGGCACTTGGGTGTAATGGGGATAGAGAACCCGCGCCGAAAAGGTCAGCAAGGCGGAAAGCACGGTGTTCTGGATGTCGGCCAGGATGAGATACGGCAGCAAGACCCACGCCGACCAGCGTGGCCGGCTGGGAAAGGGGCGCACGACCGGATACCAGAAAACGAGTCCCGCCAGGAGGAAACAGGCGTGCTGCACGTAGTGCCACGGCGGAGAGCGGAGAGCAAGTTCATAAGCCGGCGGGACGTGCCACAGCCAGCTCGCGGCAATGAGCACCGGCAGCGCCGTCAGCGGATGGGTCAAGCGATGGAAAGGCCGGCGCAGCTCACGAGACGACACCAGCGGCACAACCCAGAGCGTGCGTACCGACCGCGGCAGGCCCCGCAGCAGCGGAAACATCGGTGCGCTCAGCCAGACCAGGGGCGGGGCCACCATGATGAGCAGCAGGTGCTGCACCATGTGGACTCCGAGCAAGAGCGACGCCAGCGGCTCGATCGGCGACGCCAACGCGAGGTAGACCGCTGCCACGCCGCCGAAGAAGGCGACCAATCGACCGCCGTGCCAGCGCCAGGGGTCGCGGCGCCCCAGAGCGCGCCAACCCCGGTAATAGAGGGTGACCGACACCAGGCACGTCGCCAACAGCCACGGATCCCAGGGCCACGAGCGTAGGCAGGCGTCGAGAGTTGCGCTCATGGCCGTCTGCCTCGGTCACTGGACCACGGCGGCCGACCGCGGGGCCGGTTGACCGTGCGGGCGCAGGGCCGACAGGAATTCGACCATCGCCGTCATTTCGTCTGGCGAGACCTGCTTGCCGTAGGCCGGCATGTTGCCTCCGCCGGGCGTGCCGTTGCTGATCTGGTCGACGAGCTGGTCGGCGGTCAGGCGGGCGCCGACGCCCGCCAGGTCGGGGCCGCGTTTGCCGCCGCGCCCCTCCAGGGCGTGACAGTTTCGGCAGTTCTTGTATTGAAATACGGCCGCGCCGGCGAGCCTGACGGGCGTCGCCCCGTCGATCAGGTCGACCGGCACCGGCTCGCCGCTCCAGGCCGTCATCTGCGGCGACCAGGGGGCCGTGGCGCCTTGATAAGTTAACGTGCCCAGCACCGTATAGCCGACGACCACCAGCAATACCGCCACGGGCCGCCGACTCGGCGCCCGCTCGCCGCGATTGCTGATGACCGGCACCAGGAAGAGCGCCGCGATCAAGAGCAGCGGCAGGAACAAGATGATGAACGTCTCGGCTTCGGGCGGACTCAGCGAGAGAAGCGCGAAGAGCCAGAGGAACGGCCATTCCGGCCGGGGATTGGCCCCGGCCAGCAAAGGATCAGGCGGGTCGTTCGGCCCTTTCGGACCGAGCACGGCTGCCAGCAGCACCACGACCAGCACCGCCGCGGCCGAGAAGAAGGCGTCTTTCAGCATCGCCGGCCCCAGAAACGGCACGCCCGTGGTGTGCAAATCGTGCTGATACTCGGCATCGTAGCGGTCGGGGTCGACGGCCTGCCCGGGCACCGGCGCCGCGCTGATTCCGCATTTGAGCACCAGCCAAAGATGGAGCGCCAACGAGGCCAGCAGCGCGCCGGGGATGACGAACACGTGCAGGGCGAAGAAACGGCTCAGAGCGTCGCCGCCGATCACCACGTTTCCCAGGATCAGGTGGACGAGTTGCGGCCCCATGCCCGGCGCGCGTCCGGCCATCGAGCCGCCGACCGCCAGACCCCAATAGGCGTCGGGGTCCCAGCGCAGGATCTGGCCGGTGAAGAACATGCCCAGCGTACACAGCAGAAGCACCACGCCCACCATCCAGGTCAGCTCGCGGGGATACTTGTAGGCGCCGTGCAGGAAGACCTGCGTCGCGTGGGCCAGGACCAGAACGACCATGCCCGACCCCGCGTAGTAGTGCAGCGCTCGCAGGAACCAGCCGAGCGGCGCTTCGTAGTCCAGGTAGAGCAAGCTGTCGTAGGCCTTGTCGGCCGACGGCACGTAGACCAGCGCCAGACCGATGCCGGTGAGGATCTGCAGCATAAGCAGCGTCATCGACGCGCTGCCGAAGACATACCACCAGCCCAGCGGCCCCGCCGAGCTGCGCGGAATCGGATGCCGCAGCATGGGCAGAATGGTGTCGCCGAAACGGAGTCGGACGTCGAACCACGAGCCAAGACGACGCACCAAGCCGGTTGGACGTTGTTCTGATGTCATGCGGTTTGGTCCAGCGTATCTTGCAGCGTCGGATAGTGGGGCGCCTGCACTTCGAGCTGGCCATCTTGGATCCGCCAGACGCACCGAAAGAGTCCCCGCGGCGGAGGTCCCGACGCCCGCTCCCCATTGGCGTAATACACGCCGCCGTGGCAGGGACACATGAAGAGTCCCGACTGCGGAAACCACGAAACCGGACAGCCCAGGTGGGCACAATTCATGGCCAGGACGAGAAACTCCTCGAGCTGATCCTCCCCTTGGTTGCGGACGTAGACGCCCGTGTTGGCCACCATGCCGTCCCACGGCTGCCGCAGCGGATTTGCGAAGGTCACCAGCCGCGTCTCATTCAAAGGAAAGCCGTCGACGCTCCCCAGCGGCACCCAGGCCACCGGCTTTTTGCGCACTCCCACCACATAACCGACGAAAGGGAGGCCGACGACCGCGGCGGCGATCGCGCCCAGTCCGTAGGTGACGAGCTCAAAAAACGTTCGCCGCGGAGGACGAGGTTCCGGAACAACCGATTCAGGGCAAGAGGTTTCGCTCATGGTGTTCGTCCTTCTATATCTGCCGACAAGCGGTTGGCCGCGGCGGCCGTTTCTTCGCGGGAGGCGGAAGGCGAGCCTCGCCGCCAGGCCCCGAGCAACGCGACCAGTTGATCGATCTCGACGGACGAGAGCGGCTGGTAGTCGTCCCCGCGGCCGTCGTTCTCGGCAAAGTCGGGCATACCCAGGTCGGGTCGGCCGGTAATGATCAAACGGCGCAGTGCCCGGTCGCTGATCAGGCTCAAAAAGGCCCGATCGTTGATGGGTCCGACCTCGCTCGTTCCTTCACCATGTTTGCCGTGACAGCCGGCACAGGCACGAGCGAATGCCGTCGCGCCCGTCGTCGGTTCTTCATCCGATGGGCTCGAGGCGTGTTGCTCCGCCCGATACGGCGGCAAGGCGAGTTGTTCATCAACCTTGGATTTCCAGCGCGGCTTCAACCCGGCGGCTAGCGCCTTGACCTGGGCTTCCGTCAGCGGACCGCCTCGCTCGCGGACGAAGGCGGCCATCGGCGTGCCCGGCCGACCATCTCGGATCACCCTCAGCAGTTCCTCGTCAGGCACGATGGCCAGAAAGACGGCATCGTTGAGCGGGGGAGCAGGCCCCTTCATCCCGTCGGCACCATGGCAACCGGCGCAGTTCTGGCGAAACAATCGGTCGAAATCGACGACCTGGTCAGAGCGAACGGGCCGATTTGCGGGGTTTGGCCGGCCGGGAAAATCGCAGCCGGCAAGTAGCGTTGCGAAGGCGATCCAGGTCACGCTTGCGACCAGCTTTAGCCGGTGGTTACGGTGCGGGCGGAACCTCATGGCACGTTTCCTTCTCCCGCGTCCGACAATTCCTCTCCGCTTCCCGCGGGCGGCACGTGCACCATTTCGCTGCGCACGACCACCACCGCCGCTGCGAGGCCGAAGACAACCTGCGAAACGATGAACCACGGCCAATCGACCCGGTCGGCCAGCAGCGGGTTGACGACGCCCATCATGCCGTAGCTGATCGCCGTCCAGACGAGCGGCAGCAACATGCCGCCCCAGGCCAGCGGACCGGGAATCTGCGGCAGCCGTCGCAAGAGAAGGCCGAAAAGCACGCCGAAGCTCAGCGAGATGGCCGCGTGAACGCCCATGGCCGCGATCAGCCAGCCGAAATGAAATTTCGTCAGTCGGTCGATCGTCAGTTGGTCCATGCCGGGCACGATCATGGCCGCCAGAAGATTGACCGGATACCAGATGCCGTGCCCGAAAATCTTGCTCCACAACATCGCCGGCAATGCCATCAGCAACCCGCCGAGCCCCGCCCCTCCCACGGCGGCCGTCAGGGGTGGCGCCTCGGGGTGGCGCATGACGAACGTCGCCATGACCACGCCGAACAGGAACTGCGAGGCGATGAACCAGGGCCAGTCGACACCCTGCTGCAGCACCGGGTTGACCGCGCCCATCAAGACGAAGCTCACGCCGGTCCAGAGCATGGGCGCAAGCAGGGCTCCCCAGGCCAGCGGCTTGGGAAGATCAGGCAAGGTGGGCATCAAGACGCCGTAGATCAATCCCAGCACCACGGACATGGCCGCGTGAATGATCACCGCCACGATCAGCACAACGACGTTGAACCTTTCGAGCTGATCCGTGGGCAGGTTGTCCATGCCCGGCAGCACCATGGCCGCCAGCAAGTTCACCGGATACCAGATGCCGTGGCCGCTAAGCGCGCCGTAGGCCAGCGCGGGCAACGGCATCACGAGCCCGCCGACCATCCCCCCCTTGATGCCGGCGGAGATCGGATGCACGCGCTCGGGCAGCCGCAAGCGATATCCGGGCACGCCCACCCGCAGATGCTCGACGCGCTCCGCGGCGGCCGCAAAAGGCGCCGGCTGCGCCGCAGCCGCGAGGGGTTCGTACATGTGTCCCCGGCCGGGCAACAGTTGCCCCAGCCAGGTAGCCAGCCCGATCAAAAATAGCCCTCCGCCGACGATCACGAACACCCAACTTGTCACGGCACCTGCCGCAAGCACGACCAGGCCGACGGACAAGACCAGGGGCGCCGCGGTCGGCCGGGGCATCTCGATCCCGTGCCCCTCGACCTCTCGGTGATCCCGAGGGTGCTCCGAATGGATCGGGTCGGTTTCCATGCTTGCTCACCCCTTCTATCTGCCGACCAGGTACACAATCGTGAACACGGCGAGCCACACCCCGTCGACAAAGTGCCAGTACCACGACACAAGCTGAACCGGCTGCGCCTCCTTGATCGACAAGCGCCGGCCCAGCATCAGGCCGGCCAGGCCCAACATCATGGCGATGCCGATCGTCACGTGCAGCGCGTGGAATCCAACCAGCGTATAGAAGGTCGTGCCGAACAGGTTGCGGCTGATCGTGAGCTGATGCTCGACGATCAGTTGCCGCCATTCATAGGCCGTTCCCAGCAAGAACACGATACCCAGCCCGGTCGTTGCCGCCCAGGCGAGCAGGAACTCCCGCGCGCGATTCTCATGCAGACGTTTCTCGGCCAGGTGGATCGTTCCGCTGCTGGCGACCAGGCAGATGGTGGTTGCGAACACGAGCGGCAGCGAGAGCACTTCCCGCGGCGTGGGGCCGGCGGTGTCCTGGCCGAGATAGGCCAGATAGGACGTGATCAACGTACTGAAGAACGATGCCTCGGAAAGGAGAAAGGCGAGCATGCCCCATTGCGCCGTGTTGAGCGCCTTCTCGGGCGCAATCGCCGGGGGAAACGGCAGCCCGGTCGTGCCCCCGTGATCTGCGAACCCCGACGTGTTGGCCGCCAATTCACTCATGTTGATTTCCTCGATACTAGCGGCAACGACGCCTATTCATACTTCCAGTCGGGATCGTCGGGGTGCTTGATGTCCCACAACGGCCGGCGGCTGCGAACCTCGGGGATCTGCTCGAAGTTGTACGACGGCGGTGGCGACGGCGTCGTCCACTCCAGGGTCCAGGCGTCCCACGGATCGTTTCCTGCCGGACGGCCTTTCCACAACGAGACCACCACGTTGTAAGCGAAGAATGCGTAGCTGGGAGTCTGAAGCAAGGCGCCGAACGTCGTGAGCTGGTTCCAAAAATCCCAGCCGCGATCGACTTCGTAGGTGTAGATTCGCCGCGGCATGCCGAGGAAGCCCGAAATGTGCATCGGACCGAACGTCAGAATGAAGCCGATGTAGAGGAGCCAGAAGTGCCAGCGTGCCAGCCGCTCAGAGAGCATCCGGCCGGTGGCCTTGGGATACCAGTAATAGAGGCCGGCAAACGTGCCGAACAAGGTGCCGCCGATCAGCACCCAGTGGAAATGGCCGACGAGAAAGTAGCTGTCGGCAAGTTGAAAATCGAACGGCGCCGCGGCCAGCATGATGCCCGTCAGCCCGCCGATCAAAAACATCGACAAGAAACCAAAGGCGAACAGCATCGGCGAGGCAAACGAAATCCGGCCGCCGTACATCGTCGCCAGCCAATTGAAGAACTTGATGCCGGTCGGGATCGACACCAGCAGGCTGCTGGCGGCGAAGAAAAGGTCCGCCGTGCGGCTCATGCCGACGGTGAACATGTGATGCGCCCAGACGCCCATGCTGATGAAGGCGATGGCCGCCGTGGCCGCGGCCATGAATTCGTAGCCGAACAGCACCTTGCGGGAGAAGACGGGGATGATTTCCGACATCATGCCGAAGACCGGCAAGATCAGGATGTAGACCTCGGGGTGGCCGAAGAACCAGAACAGGTGCTGCCAGAACAGGGCCGAGCCGCCGTTCTGCGTGTCGAAGAAGTGCGCCCCCAGGTTGCGGTCCAGCAGGACCATGACCAGGCCGGCCGTCAAAGGGGGCATGACCAGCAGGATCTGCACCGAGGTCCAGAGCATCGTCCAGGTGAAGAACGGCACCTTGCGCAGCGTCATGCCGGGGGCCCGCATGGCAAGGATCGTCGCCAGGAAGTTGACCGCCGCGGCCACCGTGCCGGTGCCGCTGACCACCAATCCCAAGGCCCAAAAGTCGGTGGCCGCGCTGCGGGCGAACGTCCGCTCGGTGAGGGGCGAATAGGCAAACCAGCCGATGGCCGGCGCGCCCCCGGTCGCGAAGCTGAAATAGACCAGCAGCCCGCCCAGCAGAGTCACCCAGAAGCCGAATGCGTTGAGCCGCGGAAACGCCATGTCGCGGGCCCCGATCGCCAGCGGCACGACGTAGTTGCCGACGCCGATCAGGATCGGCATGCCCATGAAGAACACCATCGTGGTGCCGTGCATGGTGAAAAGCTGGTTGAACGCGTCCGGGCCGATGAAGTCGTAGCGCGGAAAGAGAAGTTGCCAGCGCATCAAGAGCGCTTCACAACCCCCGATAATCAGAAACACAATCGCCATGACGATATACATCAGGCCGATTTTCTTGTGGTCGACCGTCGTGACCAGGGAGTGCACCAGCGAGGAAAGGGACGCCGACCGGGCTGACGCCGGCTTCGACGCGGGAGCTTCGAGTTCGACAACGGCCATAGATCGAGCCTCACCGCAGGGTCGACAGATAAGCGACAATTTCGTGGAGCTCGCGCGTGCTCAGACCGAAGGCCGGCATCAGGCAGCCGAGCTTGACCTGCTGCGGATCCGTCAGCCACTTCCGCAGGTTTTCGGGATCGTTTGCGATCATGCCCGACGCCAGCGTCTGGCGGCCCATCAGGTGCGTCAGGTCGGGTCCGAAGGTGCCGACGGCGCGTGTGCCGCGCACGCGATGGCAATTGACGCAGGACTGAGCGAGGAAAGCCGTCTGGCCCTCCTCAACGGCCGAGTTGGCGGGCACGGCCGCCGGCTCGGCTTCCTGTTCTAACCACCGATCGAATTCGGCCGGTTCGTCGACCGTCACCCGCAGCAGCATGTTGGCGTGCTGCGTGCCGCAATACTCCGCACATTGGCCGAGATACAGACCCGGCTTGTCGGTCTGAAACCACATTTCGTTGGGATGGCCCGGAATCAGGTCGGTTTTGCCGCCCAGGCGCGGCACCCAGAAGCTGTGGCAGACGTCGGCCGACTTGAGCGTCAGGTAGACCGGCCGCGCCACTCCCTCGGTGCTAGCCGGCATGTGCATTTCGTTGGCCGTGATCAAGTCCAGCTTGCGGCCGTCGTAACTTTCGTAGACGTATTCCCACCACCACTGATGGCCGATGACCGTGATAAACAGAGCGTGGTCTTGCGGCTTCGAGGGGGGATTGGGACGGTTCACGTCCCAGAGCGTGCGGGTGACGACGAGGACAAGGATGAAGACCACCAGGGCCGGCGCCGAGGTCCAGGCGACCTCGATGGCCTTGCTGCCGTACACCTGCGGTGGTTCGCTCGTTCGCGGGCCGCGGGCACGAAACCGCACCACCGAATAAAACAGCACCCCCTCCACGATGATGAAAATGAAGGCCGCGATGCCGGCGACGAGTGCCGACAAACTGCGGATCGATTCGGCTGGCGGCGAGACCGGATCGAAGATCGACAGGTTCTGGACCGCTTCCGGATCGCTCGCCAGCAGGAAGAATTCGCTCATGTCAGCATTCCGTTGCGTGAGTCCCGGGCCTGGGCGACGATTTGCCCGGACGCCGCTTCGCGGACGATCGAGGCGGCCCTCGCTGTCGAGGCTGATTTTGACGATGTCGGGCCGAAATAGCAATGCAGCGTTACGGCATCTCGCTGACCGTGGGCTCTTCCGGACCGGCCGAGTCAAGCGCAGAGGACGTTCGCGACTCGCATCCCGCGAACGTGCCGATTATACCTGTGTGTTATGAAGTGCCTCATTCGCGCTGCCGCTGTGTTGCTCGCGCTGCTCGCCCCGTGCGAGCTGCGTGCCGGGGTTGTTTCCGTCGAAATCAGCAGTCGAACGCCCTACGCCGAGGGTCGCGCCTTCGGCGATCGCGGATCGTACGAAAAATGGCGCGGCAAGCTGCGTTTCGCCGTCGATCCGACGTCGGCCGCCAACCAGCAGGTGGTCGATTTGGAACTGGCGCCCCGCAACGACCGGGGACAAGTTGAGTTCTCGGCCGATCTGGAAATCCTGGCCCCCGCCGACCTGTCGAAGGCCACCGGCTCGCTTCTTTACGACGTCAACAACCGCGGCAACCGCACGTGCCTGGGGCAGTTCAACGGCGGCGGCGACGAGTTTCTGATGCGCGAAGGCTTCATCGTCGTCTTCAGCGGTTGGATCGCCGAGACGCTGCCGGGGGACGATCGCTTGCGGCTGACCGCTCCGGTGGCCACCGACAGCGGCAAGCCGATTCGCGGCGTGGTGCGCGCCGAGATGGCGCCCGATCAGCCGGTCGAGCGAATGAACATCGCCCACTGGGCGAACCAAGGCAGCTATCCGCCCAGCGAACGAGGACTCGAAAAAGCCACGCTCACCTGGCGGCTGCGCGAAAAAGACGTCCGCGTGCCGATTCCTCGCTCGCAGTGGCGGCTGGAGCAAACCTGGGTCGAGGCCGAGGGCCAACGCGGGCAGTTGCCCCTGATCGAGTTGGTTCTTTCCGGCGGCTTCCAGCCGGGGTACCTCTACGAACTCATCTACGAAGCGGAGGGACCGATCGTGCAGGGGCTCGGTCTGGCGGGCATCCGCGACCTGGTTTCTTGCCTGAAATACGACGGCAGCGAGCGCAACCCGCTGCGGACAAAACAGGGCGCGCCCGTCGTGCGCTACGCTTACGGCTTCGGCACGTCGCAGAGCGGCCGTTGCCTGCGGCAGTTTCTCTACGACGGTTTCAACGCCGACGAGCGGGGCCGAATCGTGTTCGACGGACTCATGCCGCACGTGGCGGGCGGCGGGCTTGGTTTTTTCAACCATCGCTTCGCCTCGCCCACCCGGCACAACGGCCAGCACGACAACCACCTTTACCCGGCCGACATGTTCCCTTTCACCTACGGCGACGAGCAAGATCCGTTCACCCAGCGCACCGACGGCATCCTGCGGCGGGCTCGCTCTGCCCACGTCGTGCCTAAAGTCATGCACACGCAATCGTCCTCAGAATACTGGCACCGCAGCGGCTCGCTGGTGCACACCGATCCTCTCGGCAAGAGCGACGCGGAGATTCCCGCCGAAGTGCGCATCTACGCCTTCGGCGGTTGCCAGCATGGTGCCGGCAGCGGCGTCGCGGGCGAGCGCGGCGCGGGTCAGCTTCCGGCCAACCCCAGCGACTATCGGCCGTTTTTGCGAGCGCTGCTGCTGGCCCTCGACGCCTGGGTGCGCGACGATCGTGCGCCGCCGCCGAGCGTCTATCCGCGACTCTCCGACGCCACGCTGAGCGGCTGGCGCGAGTCGGAGAGCGGCTGGCAAGCGTTGCCCGGAGTGCGCTATCCTGAGGTGATCCAGCAGCCGGAATTTCTCGATCGCGGACCCGACTTCCTGGGCCTGCGCCGAATTACGATCGAGCCGCCGGTCCACCGCGGGGAATACGCGGTGCGCGTGCCGAGCTTTGGTTCCGACAACCACGAACCGGGAACGCTGCGGCTTCCTGGCGTGGCCGTGCCGGTCGCCACCTACACGAGTTGGAACCTGCGGCATCGGTCGATCGGGGCGGAGAACGAGCTACTCGGCCTCACTGGCGGATACGTGCCGCTGCCAAAAACGGCGGAACAACGTCGGGCCGCCGGCGATCCCCGACCGGCTTTGCTGGAGCGATATCGGGACTTTGACGACTACCGCGAGAAGTACATGGCGGCGGCCCGCCAGCTGGTTGCCTCCGGCTACCTCCTCGAAGAGGAGTTACCCCGTCTGGAAGCCGCCGCCGCCCGGCACCGATCGCTCTTCGACTGATCGCCCCGAGTGCGCGCATCCCGCGCGCCTGCCGCCACACAGGACCAGGTCAGCCCGTTCTCGGCAGCCGTCGGCCAGAATGGCCTCGGCGTTAAGGCGGTCGTTGCTCACGGCGCGGTGGCGGCCCTCTTCGAGCGTCGACGCCAGCCCGGTCTCGACGTGACGGACCGTTAACCGCTCGACCGCCTCGTCGAGGGGGCAATCGAGAAAAACCCGCAGATCGAAGAATGCCTCTGCACGCCAGGCCCGCATTAGCACGTAAATTCCCTCGACGATCACCAAAGGGAATTCGGGGGTGACGCGCACGGCACCCGGCTTGGGATCCTTCTCGGCGTGGTCGAAACCGGGGAAAAGGCCGCTACGGGTTTGGCGGAGCTTTTGCATGTCGGCGTAAAAAGCGTCGGCATCGAAGGTGTGCAGAGCGCCCCGGCGACGCATCCCCTCGGCGTCGAGGCGGCTGCGCGGCAGATGGTAGCCGTCCATCGGAACGACCATCGCGTCGGGTCGGCGGGCCGCAATCTCGCGGCACAGCGTCGTCTTGCCACTGCCCGGAACGCCGGCAATGCCGACGAGGTAGGCGTCGGGCCGCCTCTCGAGAGCGGCGAAGAAAACGTCTGCCAGCGATTTCGTGTCGTGCATGCGCCAAGCGAAGGTTCGGGTATGGGTTAAAGCGTGTCATGACTTGGGAATTCCGCCTCGAAAATAGCCGGCGGTGATTGTATGCGGCGGTAATGCTCCTCAGGAACGAACAAAAATAACTTCCGCAAGCCACGCCGGCGAGCGGGAGGCTGCGCCTCCCGGTAGTGCAACGAACCACGCCACACCTGCGATTAACAAGGGACTTACCGCGATGCTTACGCTCGCCTTAGCAGCAAACGTGGTGGTTGCTTTTCGTCTGATCCTCACTTTCGTGTCCGCGACGAGCAGAAGCGGTTTTTCTTCGAGCACTTCCTCGACAGCATGCGCAGCGACGGTGTCGTCGCCGTTGCGGAGGAAGATCCGCGCTCGACCGATTCCGCGGCGCTCAGAGCGCCTTCGGCGGAGCAACTCGCCATGCAGGACGAAGACGTCCCCTGACCACGAAGTCTTCGTGGTAAAAGCAGCCGAACTGCTCGCGTCGCTATTCTCAGCGCAGCGACACGACGCGGCCACGAGATTCGGCGTCGATGCTGATTTTGTCCTCGCGAGCCAGCCAGCCGAGCGCCAGCAACACCAGGTCGCGCGGGGCGCCGCTCTCCTTGATAACCTTGGCCATGCTCAGCGGGCCGTGCCCGTCGAGAAGCCGCCACACCAGCCCCGCCGTTTCACCAATCTGCTCCAGGTCACAACTCACGCTCGCTGTCGCCATTTCTGCAACTCCTTGCTTTCGGGTGCAATTCCTTGCATGCGTTCTGGACAGTCGGCCCGGAATCCTGGTATCGGGCCGCTAAAAGAATATAGTGCGCCCCCTGAACAAAACTCAAGCTGGATTGCCTAATCGCCTAGCAGGCTGAGAGTTATGGCGCGGAAAATGGCCTCGACTTCCGCCAGTTCCCGGTCGTCGGCCTGCCAGAAAATGACGAGTGTTGCCTCGTCGGTCCGCCCGCTTCGCACCGCGGCCGTGTTGGTCAGATCGAGGCAGTAGAAATTCATGTCGCAGCCGACCAGGTCGGTCTGGCCGACCGTTTCTTCGACCGCCTCGGCGTCGAGTTCGTCGTAGACCTCTTTCATCGTCGTTAGTGCCGCGTCCACAAGCTCTTCGGGCGCCTGCCACGGCGGGTGGATCATCACCGACCAGAAGGCGCCTCCCGGACTGTAGACCGAGACCGATTTTTCCCCCTCCAGCGCCTCCCCCTCGTCGAGCGTCCAGTTGTCGGGGTATTGGAAGCGGATGCCGAGTTTTTCGTAGGTGGCGGGCATACCCGTATTCAACACCGCCTTGTGCGTTACTGCAATTGCTGATAGGCTTTGCGGCCCTTCGAGTTTGCCGGCATGAACCGCGCCTATCGCCTTGCGCTCCACTGGCTGCTGATCGTCTGCCCAGCCGGCTTCGGATGCCGCTTCCGGAGCCTGGAGGGTCCCGTTCCGCGGTCGCTCATCCTCTCGCGCCAGTTGTCTCAGCAGGGCATGAGCGCCATGGAGCGCGGAAACTGGGCCCGCGCCGACGACCTGTTGGCCCAGGCGGTCAAGGTTTTTCCGCAGGACGCCGACGCCCGCTACCACTACGCGGAGGTCCTCTGGCACCGGGGCGAGAAGCTGGCGGCCGTGGAACAGCTCGATAAGGCGCTTCAGCTTGCGCCCGACGACCCGAAGCTTCTGCTGCGCGCGGCCCAGATGCGGATCGCGATGGGCCGCCCGGATGAGGCGGGCGACCTGATTCAGCGGGGAATCGACGCCGACAGCAAGAACCCGGCGGCCTGGACCCTTCGCGGTCGGCTGCGCCGCCAGGCGGGTGAGCGGCGCGAGGCGCTGGCCGACTATCATCGGGCCCTGGGCTATCGCCCCGACGATCGCGAGACGCTGCTGGAGGCGGCCGAAGTCTATCGGGAGCTCAATCAACCGCTACGCGCGCTGGCGACCTTGCAGAACCTGAGCGACACCTACCCGCCGGGCGAGGAGCCGCCCCAAGTGCTCTATCTGACCGGCCTGGCCTACGGCGCCCTGGGCCGTCACGCCGAGGCGGTCGAGTGTCTCTCGCTGCTCCGCGACCGGGGAGCCGCCACCACCGACGCCCTCTGCCAATTGGCCGAAGCCCAGTGTGAGGTGGGCCGAGAAAGCGAAGCCCGCCACACGGCCGCTCAAATTCTGGCCGCCGCCCCCGGCGAGCGCCGCGCGGTCGCGCTTCTTGAGCGACTCGACGTGGCCCGGCACAAAGGCGGAAGCGGCTACCGGTAACGCAGGCCGCATCCCGAACCAAAATCGTCGCAAGCCTGGTGTCGACCGGCTTTCCTTACCACTTCAGCCCGAAGCGTTCGCCGCCCGTGTCGCGGCCGAGGCCTCCCTTGAGAGGCCCCTTCGGCTTGGGAAGTGGGGGAGGGGGTGGTTCGTCTTTTTCGGGCGCCTCGGTCTCGGCCTTTTTGGCCTCAGGCTTCGCCTGCAGCGCCTTCATCGAAAGGCTGATGCGCTGCTGCTCGGGGTCGATCGAGAGGACTTTGACTTCGACCTTCTGACCTTCCGAGACGATGTCGCGCACACGAAAGACGCGGCCATGCGAGAGCTCGGAGATATGGACCAGTCCTTCCACGCCCGGCTCCAGTTCGACAAACGCGCCGAAGTCCATGATCTTGCTGACTGTCCCCTCGTGAACACTCGTGGACGGATACTTTTGCGGGGCGCTCGTCCAGGGATTTTCGCTCAGGTCGCGGAAGGCCAGGCTGATCTTGCCGCTCTCCGCATCGATCTTGCGGATCTTGACCTTGATCGGTTGGCCGACTTGCAGCACTTCGTTCGGATGTTTCACTCGCTGCCACGAAAGCTGGCTGACGTGCAACAGTCCGTCGACCCCGCCCAGGTCGATGAAGGCGCCGTAGTCTTGCAGGCTGCGGACCACTCCCTCGCGCACCTGCCCCTCGGCCAGCTCCAACATGAGCTTGTCTTTCGCCTCCGCTTTTTCGCGTTCCAGGACGGCGCGGCGGCTGAGCACCAGATTCCGCCGCTCAGGATTGGCCTCGGTCACCACGCAGGTCATCGCCTCGCCGACGAACTGCGCCAAGTCTTCGACGCGGAACAGCGAAATCTGTCCGGCCGGGATGAAACCGCGAATGTGGTTGACTTCGCACTCCAGGCCGCCCTTATTGTGCCCGGTGATTTTCGCCTCGACGACCATGCCCGCAGCGAGCTGCGACCAGTCGGCCACGTCAACGGGGGCACCCGGCAGAGCGAGCTGATAGAGTCCTTCCTCCGGGTCGAACCGCGTGACGATCACCTCGACGATTGCGCCTGCTTCGGGAGCGACCGGGAACTGCCGCAACGAGAGGACGCCCTGGTTGCGGCCCCCCAGGTCGATGAACACGTTGTCGCGATGCATCGAAGCGATGCGACCGCGGTGCCGGCTATCCGGGGCCAAGTCGGCACCCGGCGCCGCGGCGCCCGGCTCGATCATCTCATCGAGCGACACGCCGCCCAGCGCCTCCTCGACTTCGAGCTCCAGGTCGATCGGCAGTCGCTCGCGAATGTTCGGCACCTCGACCTTGTGGGTCGGCACCTCGACCGAAGCGGTTTGCGGCCGCGCCCGCACTTTAGGGCTGCCGGGCCGTTGAGAACCGATCCGAATCTTCGCCGCGGCGTGCGATGAGGCCCCCTTGGCTGACTGCTCGGCACGCCCATCCGTTTCGTGAACCGCGTCGGCTTCCGGAGCGGCCTGTTCAGGGTCGGCCGGGCGCGGATTGAAGGCGGCCGGCTCGGAGTGCGCCGGACTCGCGGCGGGATCGGAGGAAAGAGGCAACGACGACGAAACCGACTGGCTTGGATCGCTGGACATCACTGGCGCGCTCGAAAAGCGACGAGAAAACTCATTTAGAAATCTAGGTCTCAGATGCGCGCCTGCGGCGCGCCCGTGGAAAGATACTTCTTTGATCGCGGCAAAGCCGCTTCAAGTTGTACGGTGCGGTGGCCGGGAAAAAATGTTAGTTTATCAGCCTGCTGGCAACCGTGGTAGTGAATTGCATCTGAACCCAGCCGGCGATCCCGCTTATGCCACCCTTTGTTCCTCCCTCGTACGGCGACAAGCTCGACCGGCTGCTCTTGCCCCCGCGGCTCAACGAGCTCGGTCCCGGCGAGCCGAATCTCGCCGTGCGGCCCGAGCTGGAGAGCCTCTCGGTCGAGCGGCTGTTTGAAAACGGGGTCGCCGATCGCTCGATGGCAAGCGCCTGCCTGGCCGGAATCTGGCTGTATCACGATTTTCTCGACGAGTCGCACTCAATCAGCCAGGAGATTGCCACGGTGGAGGGAAGCTACTGGCATGGGCTCATGCACCGCCGCGAACCTGACTTCGGAAACGCCAAATACTGGTTTCGCCGCGTGGGAACCCACCCCGTCGAACCCGATTTGAACCGCGCCGCACGCCAGCTCGCTGACGAGGTGGGAACCGACTCGGCCTCGCAGTTTCTGACCCGCCAGTCAAATTGGGACAGCTTCCGGTTTATCGACCTGTGCGAGGCGGCCGCGGGGGGGCGATCGGACTGCGCTATGCTCTGTCGGCAAATCCAGCAACGCGAGTGGTGGCTGCTGTTCGGCTACTGCTTCCAACGAGCTTGCTCACCCCAGCCCCTACGATAAGCTGGATCTATGCCCTTCCAGTTCTACTGCCCCCAAGGACACCTGCTCGAGGGACACGAATCGCAAGCCGGGCAGCAAAGCCAATGCCCGTTGTGCGGCACCGTGTTCGTGATGCCCACGATTCCCGGCGCGCCGTTACCCGCCGCGGGCGTGCCCGGGCAGCCGACCGGGTGGCCCGGCTATACTCAGCCCGCCGCGGGCTACCCCCAGCATCCGGGCTATGCCCCCGGGTTTGGCCAGCCAGGGCCGGTCTATGGCCAGCCGGGCGTACCGGGGTATCCGATGTATCCAGGCGCCCATCCCGGCTATGCACCTGGTTACCCCGCCGCCCCGGGTCAGCCGGGCGTACCACCCGGCTATGGCCAGTTGCCAATGCAGGCTCCGGAGCAATTCAATCCACAGGCCGCGGCCTTCGCCGGCCATCCCGGTGCTGCCGCGCCGGGAGGCTTTCCGGGCAATCAAGAACCGGGCCTGCCTGTCATCAAGACGGACGAGGAACCGGCGACCCCGGCGCCGCCCAGCGAGCCTTCGGCACCAGCGGCGTCGAAGCCCGAAGAGGAAAAAAAAGAGCCCCGCATCGTTCGTATCCCCTGTCCACAGGGGCACGAGTTGCAGACGCCGACGGACATGCTCAACCAGGAGGTTCTCTGCCCGATCTGCAACACCCAGTTCCATCTTAGGTATGAAGACAGTCTCGAGTTCAAAGAGGAACAGGCCGAACTGAAGCGGCGGAAGGCCGAGGAGCTGAATCAAGCCGCCCTGAAGTGGTCGATTATCGCCGCCATCGTCGTGGTGCTGAGTATCGTAGGAATGATTATTTACCTGGCCGTGCGATCGCCGGGCGAATACGGCTACACACCGCCCGAACCCGCGGAGCAAGCTCCGGCTGAGGCAACCGGCCCGGACGCAGCCGGCGCTGCCGCCGACGATGCCAAGAACGTAGCCGAATGAGCGCAAATCGGCCCGAGCCCGCGGCCCTCCCGTTGGCCGCTGCCGAGGCGGGGCAAGAGCACCCTCTGGTCGGACGATTGTCGGTCCTTGCCGCGACCCTGTTCTGGAGCACGAACGGCATTTTCGCCAAGGCCGACATCTTCGCCGACTGGCCGGCAGACTCGCGCGGGACGCTGCTGGCGTTCTGGCGGGCGGCGTTCGCCGGTTCGTTGCTCGTCACGCTGGTGCGGCAGCCGAAGTGGAACGCGCGTCTTGTGCCGATGGCGCTGGCCTTCACGGGCATGAACCTGGCGTTTCTCAAGTCGCTGACGATGACGACGGCCGCCAACGCCATCTGGCTACAGAGCACCTCGCCCCTGTGGGCGTTTTGTTACGGGCTTGTGCTGCGGCACGATCGGTTCGATCGCCGGGACGCCTGGCCGCTGGTCTGCGGGCTGATCGGCACGGCGACGATTCTGGGGTGCGAGCTGACGGAGTCCGTTTCACCGGCGCAGCGCGCGGGAGTTTTGGCCGGCTTGATCTCCGGCATCCTTTACGCGGTGGTTGTCGTCTCCATCCGCCGGCTGCGCGGACTCGACACGGCCTGGCTCGTGGCCGTCAACCATCTTTCGGCGGCGTTGCTCTTGGCGCCCTACTGCCTGGCGACCGGTCCGTGGCCATCGACTCGCCAGTTGGTCGTGCTGGCGCTTTTCGGCTGCCTGCAAATGGGCATCCCCTATTTTCTCTTCGCCCGCGGCCTGCGCTATATCACCAGCCAGGAAGCCGTGGGGATCGGGCTGCTCGAACCGGTCCTGGCCCCGCTGTGGGTTTACTTGATCTATGGCGAGCAGCCCGCGTGGTGGACCTTGGCCGGAGGCGGGCTGATTCTGAGCGGTCTTGTGGCCCGGTACAGCCTGCTTACGAAACGTTAATTTTCGCTTCGTTGCACGACCGCGGGAGCGAACTAAACTAAATCCCAGACTTGCGCTCGGCGGCTCGCCGTGTGCAACCGGGAGCACCGCGGCCCGCCTTGGTCTGTTTTAAGCACCAAGGGGTCGACGATGGTTTCCTTTTTCTGCCCGTTCTGCAAGCACGTGATGAAGGCGGCCGAGGACGCCGCCGGGACGCTGATCGCGTGCGACCAGTGCAAGCTGGAGATTCGAGTGCCGCAGTCTACGGCCTCAATGAATTCCAATTCGAATTCCGATTCCTCTGCGCCGCAGGCAGACGGATCAGCAATACTTCTCTCTTGGTGGAAGCGACTCTTTGAGGGCCGGGGCAGGCGGCACCCGAGACCCTGAACGGATGATTGCGCCGCGAGAGACGCTCGCGGCACGAGATTTCACCGGGCCAGCAGCCAAAGACCGCTCCAGATTACTCTGCGCCTGGGATTTGGGCCTGGTACTTCTTTAGCTCCTTCTCGAATCTGGCAAGGTGATCTTGCTGTCTTTTAAGGTCTCGCTCGAGCTTGGAAACATTCGACCTTGCCTCCTTGAGCTCCCGTTGCAATTCACCCTTGGCGTCTTTAGATCGCTTTGATTTGGCCGCCGACATGCTCACTCGCTGCACTTTTTTCTGCAGCCCGTCAACCGCCGAATTGGCCTCGCGTAGTTCGTTATCCAAGCGGTCAATTTCTTGCTGACTTTCTTCGATCGAGGCTTGCAGTTCCTCGATCTTCTCGACGGCGCGTGGCTTGCCTGAATTTGGCGAAGTTCCGACCGACGGAGGCGAAGAACCGGGCGGCGCCGGACGCGGGGGCGGAGTCGTCGCACCTGCTGGCGGAGCAGAAGCCGGCGCCGCCGCGGAGATCAAAGGGGAAGGGCCGTCGCCGCGGCCGAAGGCCACCAGCCTTTGCCGCGCCCCAGGCCTTTCCTCCTTTACGACGCCATCGAACGGCACTTCGTCGCAAGACCAGATCGTGGCGGTTCCCTCTTTCGCCACCTGACACTTCAACTGGCGTCCGGCAACCGAAATCGTTTCGCTGCCGACGGCCGGCCGCGAACCCCGCGTGCCGGGCGTTTTCTCCGCCTCTGGACCGACTTTCATTCTCACCCGCGTTTCAATCGTGCTGCCGCCAATTTGATGGACGCTCGCGATGATCGCAAACTCGCCGACGACGTCGACCACTTCACGGTGGGTGCGGCTGGGCACGCCCTTCTCGAATTCGACCACCGCCCCCTCTTCGTACTCGATGAAGTCGCCCTTCTTGGCCGTGGGAAGCCATTTACGCCAGAACGAGTTCGCCGGCACGTCGGCGACGTCGCCCTTGTAGTTCGGGTCGGGCCGCAGTTGGGGCTTTTGGGCGATGGGGAAAGCGTCGGGGGGCGAACCGCCTGCCGGCGCCGCGGTGCCCGACTTCGGCCCCTCCGCGTCAGCCGTGTTTCTTGTCTTGCGCGGGTTCGCGACCGCCTCCGGCCGCGATGCGGCGTGGTCCTCGCTGGTTGCAGAAGTGGTGGTCGGTTTTGTCGCTCTCGACTTATCGGGCTTCCGTTCAGCCAGAGCCTTATCAAGCTGCGAGCCGACCTCCGAAGCCAGACCGCGGTCCGGCGTCATCTTCTTGATCATCACTTGCAGATGTTGCGGCGCGCCGGGAATTGAACTGATACGCACCAACTCCTGGCCGTACTCCTCGAGCGCGGCCGTCTCTCGTTCCTGAAACTGGTCAGGATCGCTCGGCGCCTCGGCCTTGCCTGATTTGAGCTGCAACTGAACGGCGCGGACCTTGCCGGCCAGTTCTTCGAGTTTGGGAGCAGCCGCCTTGGCGCTGTCGGCGTCCTTAATGGTCTTCATCGTCGCGACCATTTGCTCGGTGAGTGACGGCAGCTTGTCCACGCGCGCCGCGCCGCCGCACCCCGAAAGCGCGATGCCTACGACCGACACGATCTGGGTAAGACGGAGCCTGGAATGCATACTTGGCGCTCGGGTGAAGACAATCGAGGAGAGCCATCGTATGCCGCCCCCCTGGAAGTATGCAAGCGCCCTCGAATGAAATAATTTCGACCGTTCGTCGCGGTGAATCCTGTCGCGGCAAGAGCCCTCGCTAGGCCCCTAACGTAAGGGGCTGCATCGCAGCGCATTGTGGGGCGCCTTCCAGGCCGGCTTTTTCTGAACCAGACCGGCCCCGGGGGAAAGGACAGCAAAAAAAGCCGCTGCGGAGCCTCCCTCGCAGGAGACACCGCAACGGCCTGGATTGGACGCCAGAGTGGGCGTTTCGTTAGTAGTTATCGTTCTGCTCGTCGTCGTCGGAACTGGAATTCTGTCGGCGTCGAGAGGAACTGTCGCTGGATTGCCCGCCGTAGCCCGTGCGGCGACCCATGCGGTAGGAACCTTGATTTTGCGACGTCAGGAATTCCTGTTGGGAACCGAGCGTGGCCTGCAGCGTGCGCTGACGCCCGCCGCGCTGAACCTCGATGCTCACATCGTCGTCCACGTCCTTCTGTCCGAGGATGCGTCGGACGTCGCGGCTCGAGTTCACGTCCTCGTCGTCGATTGAGACGATTTCGTCGCCGGAGCGAATGCCCGCCTCTTCCGCCGGGCTATTGGGGTAGACGTTGCTCACGCGGGCGGTGTCGCGATCATTTTCATCGAGCGTCACGCCCAGGAACGCCTGGTTGCCTCCACGCGAACCGCGGTACCCTTCCTCTTGCCAGTTCCCCGCACCGCGCGAGCCCCGCTGGTAGCTTTGGCTGCCGTAGCCCTGGCTGGCGTACCCCTGGGTGCCATAGCCCTGATTACCGAAACCTTGATTACCGTAGCCTTGGCTCTGGTAGCCGCGACTGGCGAATTCCTGGCCCCGGTTGCCGCGACCTTGAGCGAGTTCCTGCTGGGCGCGCTCATATCCGTCCCAGTAACCCTGTTCGTACTCTGGGCTGTGGAACGACTGGCCTTGGTTGCCGTATTGGCCCTCGTTTCCCCCTTGCCGGTTGCGGTTGCCCGCGAACGACTGCCGATTCCAGCCTTGCTGCTGGCTCCAAGAGGACTGCTGGTTGGCGGTCAGCCTGGCCTCGACCGTTCGGCGCCGACCATCGCGGAGAACGCCGAGTTCCACGTCTTCATCCGTTCCGGCCCGGTCGATTCGCTGTCGCAGTTGCTGAACGCTCGATACGCGATGGCCATCGACGCTCAAAATCTCATCACCCCGCTCCAGCCCGGCTTCCTCGGCGGGAGAACCGGGTAGGACGCGGCGGATTTCCAGGGGAGCCGACTGATCGTTGTAGAACGTGACGCCCAGCATCGCGTGCCCCGTCTGCCGGCTCGTTTGATCGCCGCGCGACGATCGACCGCCCTGGTCGGACCGATCGCTGTCGCGCGAGCTCGATCGATCGTTGTCAGAACTCTTGGACGAATCAGAGTCTTGCGAATCGTCGCGGCCTTGCGCCGGTGCCGAGATCACGAGCAATCCCAGTACGGCGGAAGCGGAAATAGGGACTAAGGAACGGAACCAAAGTAGTCGCATCGAACCTTCCTCCTAAAAGTAAGCGCGCCCGCGCGCAGGAGACCACCTCACGACGCGCGCGGCTACGCAACACGGCACAGATCAGGAATTACGCGGGGCCCGTCGGGAACCGCCCGCAAGAGAAAAACGCGAGAGTGCCCGTCCTGGGCGTTTCCAGAAGGATTTGAGAGGCCCAGCCAGATTGAATGCCGGGCGCCTAGACGGAGGCGGCCAAGCCATCTCTCAGCTTGGCCCTTGAAACATACGCGCGATGCGGAAAAGTGTCAAATTAGATCTTCGTTCGCAGGTGTGGCCGTCCGGCCGGTCGACACGCGGGTGCAATTGGCATAACGAATGCACCCCAGACGAACAGCAATGTAATTGAATTCTGTTCGCAGCAGTTCTGCCGGAGGGTCACAAAATGAATGCCGACAACTGGGGGCTTTGCAAAGACTGTAAATGGTTTCAAGTCGAGCCGGGCGCCGAGGTGAGTCACAGGACGATGGGACTCTGCATCGAGGAGGAACTGCAGCCCTATCGGCTGCGAGTATCGGGCAACAGCGGCTGTAACCAGTTCGTCTCCGGCAAAGTGGCTCACGCTGCCGGCTCAAGCGCCGCGCCACCCGTCGCTGAACCGACGCGATAAGACCGCGGGAAAGACAACCGATGAAGCCCAAAACGAACGATCACATCGACGATGCGATTGATGAGGCACTGCGGCACCCCACCGTGTCGCCGCGACAGGTGGGGCCACGGCAGGAAGTCGAATTGGACAACTTCGATCGCCGTGAAATGGTCCGCAAGTTGATCGAAGGTCACCCTGGCGCAACGGCCGACGAATTGGTGCGGATGCTTCGCGAGCGGCAGATCGACATTTCGTCGACGCTGGTCCACCAGGAGCTGTCGCGGTTGTAGCGCCGGAGGCTCTGCAATCTGCTGCTCATTCGCCGACGAGGCGTTCGATGTCTTCGCGCGACACGGTGAATACGTCCATGTCGAGCGTCACCGCGCCCAAACTCACCAGGCACTCGGTGAACAACTCTCGCGTGCGTTGCTCCAGGTCCTGCATGCCTTGGTCGGTCATCACGCGGATGATGTGCTGTCCTTTGCGGACGTGCGTCCTTTCGTCGGCGCGGATGAAGTCGGCCACGTGGGTGAGCAACTCGTCGTGCTTCTCGGCCGACTGGTCGATGAGGCCGCCGATCGTCTTAATGACGCCCACCTCGCCGAAAAGGTTGATCTCGGCCATCGCGTAGGCCGGTTCCATTGGGCCGCGACAGGTTGAGCCGGTCAGGCGGTTGGCCAATTCAAACGGCTCGTAACCGGCCGCCTGCAGGGCCTTGTGGCCGATCTCGGTGTGGCGCGTTTCGTCCCAGGTGACACGGGCCAGATCGTATTCGGCCTGAAAATCCTTGAAGCGAATGTCCCACAGGAACGTGCCGAATGCCTCGATGGCGTCGACCTCGTCACGCTGGGTGCGCAAAAACCGCAATCGGGCGTATTCATACGAGTCGTCGGGAAACCGCGGCCGGCCGTCGCCCACGTTGTATTCGCCCGTGTGCTTGAAGCTGACGAAGCGGCTGTCTCGCTCCGGCACCGTGTGGCGCACGAACGGCTTTGCTTCACAGCGCAACGGCTGGGGTGGTTCGCTGCGCTGATCCGCGCCCGTCACGCCGCCGATGCTCGCCAGCAGCCGAGCCAGGTGCCAGCGCCAGCGACCGAGCCGTCCCTCATCGACGCCGCCGGCGATATAGGCGTCGATCGCTGCGCCGGCCCAGGTCAGCATCGGCTCGTAGTCGAGCAAGACCTGCCTCAAGAGCCGGATCGTGGGAGCGTCGGCCACCGGGTCGGTATCGTCGATGTGATGTCGGTAGGCGGTCGCCAGCGCCGCGCCGGCAACCTGATGCAGTCCCACGAGCAGTTCGGGCGTGTCGGCCGCCGAGAGCAGTTCTTCGATGAAGCGGTCGACGTCGGCGTTGCGATAGCCGTCGATGGCGGCGTAGCCCTGCTCTTGCTCGCGAAGCCGCTCTCGCAGGCCGTGTGCGGCGTCGGCATGATAAAAGAGGTGCCGGCCCGATTCGAGTTTGACTTCAAACTCCGGAATGGCGAGCGTCCAGGCGCCGATTGCTTGGGCCAACCTCCTCTCGAAATAAAAGTACCTCTGCAGACGCTGGGCGTTCTCGGCGACGGTAAACTTGCCTCCCAACTGCCGTGGATCGCGAGGAAAGCGGTAAGGGAACTCGTTCTTGCGGCGCTGCGCCTCCGCCCGTTCTTCCGGCCATGAGTGCGGGGGAAAGGGGCCCGGCTGCAACGGGCGGTGATTTGCTGAGTGACCGTTGGACGATTCGTGCATGGCCGGGACCCTGACTTCTTAAAGTGGGCGATTGAGGGTGGACGCCCATTGTAACCCATCGCTGCGCAGCCGGGGAACGGCCGCGCTACGAGGTGTTCACGTGGGCCGATAACCTGCCGGGCGCCAAAAAAGCCGTTTGTACGGTTGGCTCACGGCCGATTTCTTCCTATGATTGGTTGTCTGAAGGCTTGCGGAAGCGAGCATTTTGCCCCCAAAGAGGATCATCGCCGATGGCCAAACAGGGCCCTCGTAAAAAGGTTCCCAAAGAGCTGGCGGTTATCAACGCCGACAACTGCACGGGCTGCGAAGCCTGTCTGGAGGTCTGTCCGGTCGACTGCATCATGAAGGTGCAGCAATACGACGCCTTCTTTAACCTCCAGAGCTGGTGCGAGATCGACCTGGAGCGCTGCGTGGGATGCGAGGTCTGCGTCCATATCCCGCGCAAGAAGACCGACCCCTACGAATTGACCGTCTGCCCTTGGAACGCCATCGAAATGGTGCCCACCGAGGAAGTGGCCCAGGTCGTGTCGCAAATCGGCGGGCCGCCGGAATATATCGAGAGTAACTGGGATCGGCTGGTCGGCACCGCGCAGCACCTTGCCGAGCTGCGGGTTTCTGGCTGAGCGGGCAGGGTGGGACGAGCGAAGCAAGTCCCGCCAGTTGCGGCTCCCATGCCTGGTGACTTGCTTCGCCCCTCCCGCCCTCCCATCATGCACGACGATTATTCGGCCCGGCTCGAGTTGGCCCTGTCCGCCGCGCGCGAGGCGGGCGAGCTCACGCTTCGGTATTTCCAAGAGGACAACTACGCGGTCGAGCTGAAGCGAGACCAGTCGCCGGTTACGATCGCGGATCGCCAGGCCGAGCAACTGCTGCGCGAGCGCATCGCCGCCGCCTTTCCGGCCGACGCCATCGTGGGGGAGGAGTTTCCCGATCGTCCGGGCGACTCGGGCTACCGGTGGATTCTCGATCCGATCGACGGCACGAAGTCGTTCATTTCGGGCGTGCCGCTGTACGGCGCGTTGGTCGGCGTCGAGTTCGACGGGCAGAGCGTGGCCGGCGTCATCCATATTCCGGCCCTGGCCGAGACGGCGTATGCGGCCAAGGGCAAGGGGGCCTGGTTCGCGCGGGGCGATCGGCCGGCGGTGCCGGCCCGCGTCTCACGCACGGGCCGGTTGGCCGACTGCTTGTTCTGCACTTCGGAAATCAAGTCGTTCGCCAGGTCGGGACGCCGAGCAGCCTTCGAGCAGTTCGACGCCGCTTGCCGGTTGGTGCGCACCTGGGGCGATTGCTACGGTTATCTGCTGGTGGCCACGGGCCGCGCCGACGTGATGGTCGATCCCTTGATGAACGTGTGGGACTGCGCCGCGTTGCAGCCGATTCTGGAAGAAGCGGGCGGCACGTTCACCGACTGGCAGGGCCATCCGACAATCTACGGAGGCGAAGCGGTCGCCACCAACGGCCTCGTGCTCGACGAGGCGCTCGCCATCGCACGGCGGTTTCCACGCGAGCCGAAGTAGGACGGCCCGCCAGGAACCGCGTCCCCAGTTCCGCGCGCGAACGGTGGGGCCGGGTTCAACCCGGTGAGGTACAGACCGCCTGATTCGGTGTAACCGAAATTAAGACAGTCGCACTTCTCTCTAAAGCGCCCTCGGTGCGTCGAGATCGCGCGCGGTCAGGATCGGATTCTGGAACAGATCCTTCGGATAGAGTCAGAGGCTCGTGCTTCAGCACAGGTTTTTTTCCGCTTGCCTTTCGTTTGCGGGCGCCGCGTTGCTCAGCTTCGTTACCGGCGCCGCGGTGATGTTTTATCAACTGCCCCTTTGCGGGGCGTTGGGAAAGGCATTCATCGGCACCTACGCATGGCGCTCAAGCAACCGACTTCGTCAAACAGATCTTGAAGTCGCCAGGGTCGGGCCGACTTCGCGACCCATGCTCGCGGGGTGAGTGCATTACAACCGACCGGCGGTAGTCTGCCGATCGGCTTTCCTTTGTCGAAGAGCAGCTGCACGGCCTTGACGCTCCGTTGATCCTCTCGCGATTCCTGCCGAGCCGGACGCGGTTTGCCAGCCGAGGCGCCTTAAGCAACCGGCGCGGCAGGTCGTTGAAAATAGCGCGTTAGAAGAAATGAGTACGGACCGATTGAACAGGCGAGTGTGGCGGAGAGCCGGAGTGTCGGCGATCTTCCTTGCCGCGATGGTTTTGATGATCGTCGTGGTTTGGAAGCAGTTTGGCGTTTGGATAATGATGTTGGACGGTTATGAACCTCGGCACGACGTGGATACGTCGGGGTTTCTGACGGCATTCTCCCTCGTGGAGCCATGGCGGCCGGATGCAACCTTGCAAGAAATCAGCGATCGTTGGCAACGTATCGGCTACCGCACGATTAAGCAGATTGACGAACGCCTGGCGGCGGAGTCCTTGCCGGTGCGAATGCGGTTTTCCTACCTGTCCTGCAAAGCCTCGATGGCCAACTACGAAGGTGAAGCGGAAGTTGCCTACGATGTTCTGAGCCAGATCCGGTCGGAGATGCAATCCGACCCGGGCTTGGCCCGCGAGGCCTTATATACGATCGTGTTCTATCAGGGGGTCACCGCGCTGAGACGCGGAGAGAACGACAACTGCATCATGTGCCGTGGAGAAAGCTCCTGCATTCTTCCCATCTCCCCCGCCGCAGTTCACATCAACCCCGAAGGCTCGCGACTGGCGATAAAGCATTTCACCGAGTATCTCGATCGGTTCCCAGACGACCTGGAGGTCCGTTGGCTGCTCAACCTGGCCCACATGACCTTGGGAGAGCACCCGGATAAAGTCGATCCCAGGTATTTGATTTCGCTCGACCGTTTCACGAATTCGGAATTTGATATCGGAAAGTTTCGCGATATCGGCCATTTGGTGGGGGTCAACCGCTTCAATCAGGGCGGCGGCGCCATCATGGAAGACTTCGACAACGACGGACTCCTCGATCTGGCGACGGTCGCCTTTGACCCCTCCGCTCCCATGGGTTTCTATCGCAACAACGGGGCGGGACGCTTCGATGACTGCGCGAAAGCGGCCGGCCTGGAGAACCAACTCGGCGGCCCGAATTGCGTGCAGACCGATTACGACAACGACGGCCAGATGGACATCTTCATCGTGCGGGGCGCGTGGCTTCTCTACCCCGAACGGCCGAGCCTGTTGCGCAACAAGGGAAACGGAACCTTTGCCGATGTGACCGATAAAGCCGGGTTGCTCTACCCGATGAATTCCATTTCCGCCTCGTGGGCGGACTTTGACAACGATGGTTGGCT
This sequence comes from Pirellulales bacterium, assembly GCA_035550375.1. GTDB lineage: Bacteria > Planctomycetota > Planctomycetia > Pirellulales > JAICIG01 > DASSFG01. The sequence continues at coordinate 32,057 of DASZPH010000060.1, forward strand.
CGATCTGTTTGTTGCCGGCGAACGACAACCGAGCCGACTGTTTCATAATCGGAAAGACGGCACCTTCGAGGAAGTCTCTCGCCAGGCGGGCGTCGATGTCGAGGACCAGAGCGATTGCAAAGGCGTCGCCTGGATCGACTATGACAATGACGGTTATCAGGATCTGTTTCTGAACTACCTGACGACTTATGCGGGGACTCGATTGTTTCGCAACAATCGCGATGGAACGTTCACCGATGTTGCCGAGAAAATGAACATCGACGGACCCGCCCACGGGTTCTCGTGCTGGGCATGGGACTACGACAACGACGGTTGGCTCGACATTTTTGCGACTTGCTTCGAGCACGTGTTGGGCGACGCGGTCAAAGGCTTGCAGGGCGAACCACATAGCCTGCATTCCAACAAGCTTTACCACAACCTCCAGGGGCACGGCTTCGAAGACAAGACCCGCGAAGCTGGGTTGGACATGGTCTTTGCCGCGATGGGGAGCAATTTCGCCGATTTTGACAACGATGGCTTCCTCGATTTCTATCTCGGCACGGGCGAGCCCAACCTGTGGTTCCTCAAGCCCGCGCGCATGTTCAAAAACGTGGCCGGCGCTCGTTTTGCCGAAATCACCGGCTCATCGCGAACTGGAAATCTTCAAAAAGGGCATGGCGTTGCTTGCGGGGATTGGGACCGCGACGGCGACGTCGACCTCTTCATTGACATGGGAGGCGCGGTCAATGGCGATAGGTATCACAACATCCTGTTTCAGAATCCCGGACAGCACAATCATTGGCTGACGGTGAAACTCGTCGGCGTCAAAAGCAACCGTGCGGCGATCGGGGCCCGCATCAAGGTGATGACTTCGGGAACCTCGCCATTGACGGTCTGCCGCCACGTTTCATCGGGCAGCAGTTTTGGCGCTAACCCTCTGGAGCAGACGATCGGCCTGGGCCAGGCCACGCGGATTGAGTCGTTGGAAGTCTATTGGCCAACGAGCGGAACGACGCAAGTCTTTCGAGATCTTGCCGCAGACCGGGCCGTCCGCGTCACCGAGTTCGCCAATGACTATGAAGTTTTGGACCGCAAGCCAATCACGCTCTCAGACTCATAGCAGCGTGGGATGAACGGTCGATCGCTGCGGGACAAAGTCGTGACGCGGGGACCTTCGGCATGGGTCGGCGATCGCCGCACACCTGGCGAAGCTCGTTGAGCTTGCTGCTGACCCTTGCACCCGGCCGCTCTTCAACTACAACCGTTCTTTAGACGATTGTTTTTGGGAGCAAGCCATGCGTGTGATTGTTGAACCCGATGCGTCGGGCGTGGCGCGGACCGCGGCCCGGTTCGTCGCCCGGTTGCTGCGGCGCAAGCCAAACTGCGTCGTCGGGCTGGCCACGGGGAGCACGCCGCTGGGCATGTATCGCGAGTTGATCCGCATGCACCGCGAAGAAGGGCTCGATTTTTCCCGCGTCGTGACGTTTAACCTCGACGAATACGTGGGGCTCGGACCGACGCATCCGCAAAGCTACCGCCGCTTCATGCAGGAGAACCTCTTCGATCAGCTCAACATCGAGCCCCGCAACACCCACGTACCGGACGGCCGGGCGCTGGACTTCGACGCCTACTGCCAGCAGTACGAGCGGCTGATCGTGGAGGCGGGCGGCATCGACCTGCAGGTGCTGGGCATCGGCAGCGACGGGCACATCGCCTTCAACGAACCGGGTTCCTCCTTAGGGAGCCGCACCCGGTTGAAGACGCTCACCGAGGAAACGGTTCGCGACAACGCCCGCTTCTTCGGCAAGGCGGAGCTCGTGCCGCGGCTGGCGATCACGGTGGGCGTAGGAACGATCCTCGAATCGCGGCAATGCCTGCTGCTGGCGGCCGGACCACACAAGGCCCGCGCGATTCGCGACACGATCGAGGGGCCCGTGACGGCCCAGGTGACGGCATCCGCCCTTCAGCTCCATCGCGACGTGATCGCCGTCGTCGACGAAGAGGCCGGCCGGTTGCTGGAGCGTCGCGACTACTACCGGGAAGTGGAACGCGCCCAGGCCCTGCTCGAAGCCGGGCAAATCGCGGCGCTGTTGCCCGACCGGGCCAACTCAGACATGTGACGGACAGACGGCGCCTTGCGGCGCAGCCAGCCCCGCTCCGCCCGGCCGGATCGACCGTGATCCGGCCGGGCGAGCCGTTTTCAGGCCGGCGCGAGCGCCTCCAACTCGCGGGCCAGCCGCTTCCGCGCCACGTGCAGCCGGCGCTTGATCGTGCCGACCGGCGAGCGGAACTCGGTGCTCATCTCGACCAGCGAGCGGCCCTTCACGTAGAAGGCCACCAGCGTCTGCCGGTCGAGCGACCGCAGCCGGCGCAGACCCGCCCGGACCTGGCGCCGGCGCTCGGCCGCCAGCACCTGGCCCAGCGGCGTCTCGTCCTGGCTAACCGCCTCCAGCGACTCGCACTCGGCCGAGAAGACCGGGCCGCGGCGCACCTGCCGGTTGATCGCCAGCCGGTTGGTGATCGACCGCAGCCAGCCTCCGAAGCACTCGGGCTCGCGGAGCTGGCCGATCTTGCGCAGCGCCTGGACGAACACCTCCTGCGTCAGCTCCTGGGCCTCGCCGCGGTCGCGCAGCCGCTTCAGCGCCGTGCCGAACACGGCCCGCTCGAACTGCTCGACCAGCTCGCCGAAGGCGACCCGGTCGCCCTGCTGAGCGGCGCGGACGCGCGCCACCAGCGCGGCCTTCTCGTTCGTCAACTCTTCAGTCAGGGCGTTCATGGGTTCTCTCTCCTTGTCTGCCGCAAACACTGCGGCGATCGAAACACGCGGAAAAGGGGCGGGGCCGAGGTTGTCGAAGGGGGAAAACCCAAAGGTGGATCTTCCCGCTCGCGAGCCGTGGCCGCTGAAGCCGCTCTACGTCCTGGATCAGTGCTGAGTGGATCGCCCTTGCGGGCGAAGCGTCAGCTCTGTATCGCGGACGCGTGCTGGCCGGCGGCTTCGGTAATCCGCTGCCAGCACCGCGGCGCGGCGACGGCGGTCGGCGAGCATGAACTCGCGGATGCCGGCGCCTTGGCCGTGGCCGGTTTCAGATGGCCCAAACGGGCCTCTAAAAACCGAGCCAACGCCGAGGTGGCGTGTTGATAGACGACGCGCGTGCGCATAGGTTGTCCGGCGCGCACATCGACCGTACCGACCACGAACAGGCGGTCCAGGCAATCGCCGGCCACGTTCTGATTCGTCGAGGTGCGGAGGATGTTTCGCATGGCAACCTTCTTGCGCTTAAAGCGCATCTGGAGAGAAGTTGTGTTGGCGGGCGTTTCCCTGCGCCCGCCTTGCTACGCTAAGCCTGTCACGCCCGGCAAGCGCCGTCAAGCTTGAACAGGCAAAATGCTGTTACCGTCCGGAGGATGAGTCCGGCAGATACCGTATCGACGCATGGGGCAGCAAAAGGTTCGCGCCCGGAATCAAAATTTTTCGAGGTCGTCCGGAAACCGGCAAGGCGGGCCTGAGATAAAACATATCGAAACCACTAAATCGGGTGGTTTGTTGTCCCGTTTCGCCAGATGCGCTATGCTGCCGTGAGCCCCCTTCTTTGAATGCGGAGCTCGCTTCGTGGAACGGATCGAACCGTCAGGTCACCTCTCCTTCGACCAACCGCCGCCCGCCCGGCGGGCGGTCAAAAGGGGCCGAAAATGGCGGAAGGTGGCGATCAGCGTGTTGCTCACCCTCGCCTTCCTGCTCGGCGTCGGCTGGCGGACCATGTTCTACATGCCGGGAAAAAGCTTCGGCGACGAGAAGCTGCCTCCGCTGGCGGAGGTCGAATCGGCGGCCGGAAAGAGCGGCGGGCTCGCGCTCGCCGAACAACTCAAGCGCGACGTGACCAGGCTGGCGGCCGAAATCGGCCCGCGCAACCTCAGGCGCCGGGCAAACCTCGTGACCGCGGCAGAATTCGTCGAGCGCGAGCTGCAAGCCGCCGCCTACCCGGTCTTACGGCAGACGTATCAGGTCGAGGGGGTCGACTGCTGGAACGTGATCGCGGAGATCAAAGGGGCGAAGACGCCCGACGAGGTCGTCCTCGTGGGCGCCCACTACGACAGCTACGGCTCCACGCCCGGTGCCGACGACAACGCCAGCGGCACGGCGGCGTTGCTCGCCCTGGCCCGCCGCCTGGCCACGAGCCGGCCCGAAAAGACCCTGCGGTTCGTGGCCTTCACCAACGAGGAGCCGCCCTATTTCCAGAAGGCGACGATGGGGTCGCGCGTCTACGCGCGAGCCTGCCGCAAGCGAAGCGACAACTTGATTTGCGTGCTCGCCTTGGAAGCGATGGGTTATTACACCGACCAGAAAAACAGCCAGCGATATCCGCCCCCCCTGAACATGATCTACCCGTCGACGGGCAATTTCATCGGGGTCGTGGGCAACGTGGCCTCTCGTCCGCTGGTCCACCGCGTGGTGGCCTTACTGCGCAAGCACGTTGACTTTCCCAGCGAGGGAGGCGCCGTGCCGGACGCCCTGCCGGGAGTCGGCTGGTCAGACCATTGGTCGTTTTGGCAGGAGGGTTATCAGGCGGTGATGATCACCGACACCGCCCTCTACCGCAACCCGCACTATCACAAGACCACCGACACGCCCGAGAAACTGAACTACGACCATCTGGCTCGCGTGGTGGTCGGCGTGGAGGGCGTGCTGCGCGAGGTGGCGGGAGCGGCGCCGCCCGCGGAGGGCGCCTCGGCCGAGGTCCGTCAGGATGGTAAAGGTCCCTGACGGGCCTTAGATGTAATACATATTCTCGCTGGTTTGCCGGGCGCGCTCGACGAGATCGGCGAACGTGATCGATTGCAGCGCCTGGCGCTGCACGTCGGCCACTTCCTGCCAGGCTGTTTGCAGCACTTTGGCCGAGCGCGAGTCGCAGGAGGCGCTGGAGGTGATCGGCTCATCGGCCCCTTCGATGACGTTCATCACCTCGCCCAGCGAAATCTCGTCGGGCGCTTTGACGAGTTGATACCCGCCCGAGGCCCCGCGCGTGCTGGTGACGAAGCCCGCCCCCTTTAGCTGCAACAGAATCTGCACCAAAAAGCGAGAAGGGATGCCGTGCTCGTCGGCGATGGAGCGGATGCGCACCGGCTCCCCCGAACCGTAATTCTCCGCCAGCTCGAGCATGGCGATGCAGGCGTATTCCGTCTTGGCCGAGATTTTCAAGTGGATCGCGCGCCGTTCAAAAGGGAATGACGAGGGACGATCTGGCCCGCCCGCCTGTCTTTCCGCCTATTTCTCTTCGCCGAGGGTGTGCAGCCCGCACTCGGTCTTGGCCGTGCCGCTCCAGCGGCCTGCCCGTTCGTCCTCGCCGAACATCACGGCCCGCGTGCAGGGCCAGCAACCGATGCTCGTGTAGCCCTGGTCGTGCAGCGGGTTGTAAGGGACTTTCTCGTCGACGATCAGCTTCCAGACCTGCTGCTTGGTCCAGTTGGCCAGCGGGCTGATCTTGATCAGGCCGAATTTTTTGTCCCAGCCCACGATGGCCGCCTTGGCGCGGTCGGCGCTCTGGTCGCGGCGGATCCCGCTCATCCAGGCCTTCATGCCGACGGCCGCCTGCTTGAGCACCGTGATCTTGCGGTCGAAGCAGCACTGGTCCGGGTTGGTCTTATATAGCGGCCCGCCATGCTGCGCCTCGTATTCGGCCACCGTCAGCTCGGGCTGCTTGAGCTCGACGACAACGCCGTATCGCTCGGCGATGCGGTCACGCAGATCGAGTGTTTCCTTGAACTGATATCCCGTGTCGAGGTTGAACACCGGCGTCCGGGGTTCGATCTGCGCCAGCCAGTGGATGATGAGGCACCCTTCCGGCCCGAAGGCCGTGGCCATCGTGAGCTGCGGGAAAAAGTTTTGGACCGCCCAGGAAATGATTTCCGGGGGCGAAGCACCCTCCAAACGGGCGCTCTGCTCGGCCAGCCATTCGGCACTAGGGGGCCAGTTGGGAGTGCGCTCCTCGGCTCGCGGCCTGCCTGGCGCGCTGCGGCTGGCGTGCGGGAGAACGACTGATTGCGGTGGCTGAAGCGTCACAGGCATGGAGGCAAGCATAAAAGTAGCGAAGGTCGTTGAATGCTACTAATGTTACTTATCAAAGTCAACTATCTGACTACATCAGGTATCGGCTGTGAGGTTTGCCATTCTTAAGCGGCCGGTAAGGGACAGGACGACGTTTTCTACCTAAAATCCCCCGCCACAAGCTGTTGAGGGCGTCTGGTGCCGTTGATGCCCAACGTGGTAAGTCGCTCGGCCCCTCGCTAGAATTGCCGCCATGCCGATCACCGCAGCCTTGCCGAGACACGCTCTTCTCATTGCTTGCTCGATCGTTGTCTGTGCCACCGCCAATACTGGGGCTCAGCAAGCCGACCGTTGGCCGCGCTGGCGAGGCGAAACAGGTCGAGGAGTGGGTGCCGAGCGATTCAAACTCCCCGAGAGGTGGCCCGCGGCCATGACGCCGGCCTGGGAGGCGTCGCTGGGGACGGGTTGGTCGTCGCCCGTCGTCGCGGAGAACCGGGTTTTCGTCACCGACCGGGTGGACGACACCGAGCGGGTGTTGGCGTTCGACGCCAAAACAGGCCGCGAGCTTTGGAAAGACGCCGATCCGGTCGACTTCGACCCGCACGCCGTGGGAGCCAGGCACGGCAACGGGCCCAAGAGCACGCCGGTTCTGTTCCGGGGCAGGATTTACGCGCTAGGGATCGCCGGGAGACTTCAATGCCTCGACGCGGCGAGTGGCGAGCCGGTGTGGGAGGTGAATTATCCCGACCGGTTCGGCACCCATCAGAAGCTGCCCCGCGGCCGGGCGTATGTGAACGGCACCGACTCGGTGATCGTCCCGGTAGGCAAGGGGGAAGGTGCCCCGGTGCCGCTGTTCGGGTACACGGGTTCGTTGCTCGTGGCGGGAAACCTGGTCGTCTCCTCCGTCGGCGGCGCCAAGGGGGGCACGATCATGGCGTTTGACGCGAACACGGGCCAGGAGGTCTGGCGATCGCTGCACGATCAGGTGTCCTACTCGTCGCCGGTCGCGGCTCGACTGGCCGGCATCGAACAAGTCGTCGTCATGACCGGTCCGGAAGTGGTCGGACTGGATCTGGCGACCGGACGCAAGTTGTGGGGGCACCCGTTTCAGATCCAGTACAACGAGAGCATCAGCACGCCCTCGGTGGCCGACCCCTACGTTGTGGTCACGGGAGACGGCCGTCCGCTCACGGCGCTCAAGGTTGAGAAGAGCGAGGGAGGCTGCTCGCTCGAGGTGGCCTGGCAGAATCGCGATTTGTCGAGCTACCTGTCGTCGATGATCATCCGCGACGGCCACGTTTACGGCATGAACGACGGCGGAGAGCTCGGCTGCGTGCGGTTGTCCGACGGCAAGACAATCTGGCTGGAAGGCCATTTCGGTTTCTACTCGACACCCGTGCTGGCGGGGAGCCGGCTGTTGTGTTTGAACGAGCGTGGCAGGTTGTTTGTGCTCGAGGCGACGCCGGCCAAATCTCCGAAAGACTTCGGCGAAACGAAATTGAGCGAGCGAGCGACCTGGAGTTCGCCCGCGCTGGCGGACGGGCGGCTCTACATCCGGGCCGACGGCCAACTGCTCGCCTTTGACCTGCCGTAGGCCACTCTATGCCTGCTGACAGCGGCGACCGACAGGCAGTCAGCACCCTTGGCGAAGACGTTTTTGTCGAACTGTTCGCCCAGGTCTTTGGCATCGAGAAAGTGCAGATGCTGGCCCACGAGTACCCCGTGGAAGACATCTATGGGCGGGGTCGCTTCATCGACTACGCCATCCGAACGCCCGACGACCGCATCGCCTTTGAAATCGACGGTCTGACCTGGCATCTGCCGAGCATGATCCCGATCGAGAAATATGAGGACGATTTGCTTCGCCAGAACAGCCTGGTGCACCAGGGGTGGCGAGTCTTTCGTTGGACCGAGCGTGAGTTGATCGGCGAGCCCCAGCGCGTCAAACAGCAGCTTGCCCTGTTTCTCCGCACCATTCCCGGCCTGCTGGCCTTCGACGATTTCCTTCCCAAACAGGGAGGCGAAGTCTTTGAGTTCCATCCACATCAGCAGGAAGCGCTCGACTGGCTGGACCAGATCCGGGCCGAAGGCAAGTCGATCGGGCTGGTGACACACGCACAAGGGGCAGGCAAAACGATCGTTGCCGTTTCCGACGCACGGCGGTTGGGCGGTCGCACCCTTTTTCTGGCACACCGCCGCGAACTGGTCATCCAGGCGCACGAGAAACTCAAACAGCTCTGGCCCGACGCGACGGCCGGAATCTACATGGCGAATGTCCGCGACGACGAGAGCCACAATTTGGCCGCCTCGATTCAAAGCATCGCCGATCGCCTGGTCGATTTTTCCCCCACGGCGTTTGAGTATCTGATCATCGACGAAGCGCACCACGCCGCGGCGCCGATCTATCGACGGGTGTTGGGCTATTTCCGCCCTCGCTTTGTGCTCGGATTGACCGCCACCCCCGACCGGGCCGACGGCCAGTCGATCCTCGACATCTTTTGCGACTGCGCCCATCGGCTGACGCTGCGCGAGGCGATCGAAAGAGGCCAACTCGTGCCGATCCGTTGCGTGCGGGTGCGCACCAACGTCGATCTGACCCGCGTGCGGTTCAATGAAGTCCAATACAACCGGAAAGACATCGAGGAGACGGTCGTGGTGCCGGCACGCGATCAGCTCATCGTCGACACCTACCGCAGCCACGTTCCCGGCCGGAAGGCGGTCGCCTTTTGCGTCAACGTTCGGCACGGCGAGTCGCTGGCCGACTTGTTTTGCCGCAACGGCATTGCGGCGCGCTCGGTGTCGGGCCGGATGCCTCGGAGCGAGCGAGACGAATACCTGAAGGCGTTCCGTGACGGCGAGCTTCGCGTCCTGTGCGCTTGCGACATTCTCAACGAGGGCTGGGACTGCCCCGATGTCGAGGTGTTGCTGATGGCGCGCCCCACGCTTTCCAGGGTCGTCTACCTGCAACAACTGGGGCGCGGCACGCGAAAGGCGCCCGGCAAGGAATGTCTCACCGTCTTCGACTTCGTCGACAACTCGACGCGCTACAACCAGGCGCTGACACTCAACCGCGCCGTGGGCCAGCCAACCTACCGTCCCGGCGGACTGTTGCTGGCGCCGAAGGCTTTGCGCACGGCGGAAGAGGACGCCGTCGGCCGAGGTCAGCGGCCAACCGCGATCCTCGACATCGGGCTCTGGGCCAGAGAATACGAAGAGATCGACCTCTTCGACTGGCAAGAGACGCTCAAGGACATGATTTCTGTGACCCAACTGGAGATCGAACTGGCGGCGCCGGAGGGGACGGTAAGGCGGGCGCTTGAACGGGGCCTGATTGAGCCCGATCACAGGCAGTCGCTTGGGCAACGGACGTACCACTATTTCCACCGCGACCGCAGCGAAGAACTGCGGCTGGCGCTCGGCCTGCCGAGGGTGGAAGAGACGAGCATCAAGGGCCTGTTTCTCGACTACGTCGCCGACATGGACATCACCACTTCTTACAAGCCGGTGATGCTGCTGGCGATGCTCGACAGCATTTCCGAGGACGGCCGCGCCCGGATTTCGGACGTTGCCTCGAAATTCGGAGACTTCTACCGCCAGCGAAAGGGCGCCGGTCTCGTCGTCGAGCGAGCCAACTCCCGCATGGCCAACATCGAGGCGGTGGACGGCGCCCAGGCACAGCGGGTGATGCTGGAAATGCCGTTCGAGAAGTTCGAGCGCCGGCGATACTTGATGTACGCCCGCGACTTCGCCTTCATCCGTTTCGAGCCCCGCCTCTGGCGGCAGCTCGCGCCCGACGACCTGGTACGGTTGCGGGGCGTTTGCCAGGAGAGCATCGCCAGGTACTATGAGCGGCTGGCCGAGTGAGGGCCGCAACGATGACCGCCAGCCAAGAGCAAAGCTCGACATGAAATCGTTTGCCACCTCGATCATGATCGACGCAACCCCAGAGAGGGTCTGGAAAGTTTTGACCGATGGTGCGGGGTGGCTGTCGTGGAACCCAACGATCGAAAAACTTGAAGGCGTCATTGCGCCCGGCGCGAAGGTGAAGGTGTACTCCAAGATCGCCCCCGGGAGAGCGTTCCTGGTCCGCGTGAGCGAGTTCGTTCCGCCGCGACTCATGGTGTGGGCGGGCGGGATGCCGCTGGGGTTGTTCAAGGGCGTGCGGACCTACACGTTGACGCCGACCGACGGCGGGGTCGAGTTTGCGATGCGGGAGGCGTTCTCCGGCCCCCTGTCTTCGCTGATCGCGCGCTCGATCCCCGATCTTCAGCCGTCCTTCGACGAGTTCGCGGCCGCGCTGAAGCGGCGGGCAGAGCAAAGGGCCTGACGCCGAATTTTACCTCTCGACGGTCGACGAAATCGCCTACGGCCGGCGTCGATCACTCGCCTTTTGGCCCAAACTGGCAGACGCTTTTCAGGAATTTCCCCACGGGCTTTCTTTGACAGCCGGGTATGACAGTTGCTACGCTTGAATTGGCTGAGTCGGGCCAGGAACGAGTCGAGGCGACACGTCGCATTTCACGGTCGCCGCACACCCGCACTTCTTTTAGAGGACGTTCCGCCATGAACTTGCAAGAAATCCTCCGCCGTAAGGGATCGAAGGTTCATTCCATCTCACCCGAGGCCACACTCGACGACGTCGTGCAAAGGCTGGTCGAGTATAACTGTGGCTCGCTGGTGGTTTGCGAGCGACCGGGCGATGGTCGCGATGCAGGCAGGTTGATCGGCATCGTCACCGAGCGCGATATCCTGCGGGCCTGTGCCAGCCGCCGCGGGTCGCTCGACGAGATCAAGGTGCGCGAGGCCATGTCGCGCGACCCCATCACCGGCAGCCCGAATGACTCGATCGAAGATACGATGGGCCTGATGACCGAGCGCCGCATCCGCCATCTTCCCATCCTCGTCGACGACCAACTCGCCGGGTTGATCTCCATTGGCGACGTGGTTAAAGCCCACCACGACGAAGTGGCCATGGAAAACCACTACCTCAAGAGCTACATCCAAAGTTAGTGTTCGCGGCATTCCGCGACAATCGTTACTCCGATGTTCAAGCGGCGGCAGTGTGATCGCATGGCGATCGAGAGTATTGACTCTGGTTGCCTTTTTGACGGGCACCGCCAAGCGGAGTGAGTTTTTGCGCAAGAATCCCATCGAGGACGCGCACCCGATAGCAAGGCTGGACCGCACCGGCTAGCTGTCATCCAAAAAAGCGTGCCCGCAACGCCGGGATCAACGGGATTCGGGTTGCTTGTTGGGTGTGGGCGCGTCGCGCACCGCGTGTCATGAACACTCGCACCCCCCGTAGCCGGCAGAACCGTGGAGAAACCGTCTGCGGCACGGAGTTACGACGCTGGCGACGCCCGCCGCCGGACGTTCGGGTCAAAGTTTTCGCGTTACACGACCGTCGTTGCCAGCGACTATGTTTGTGAACCGCGGTGCTTGATGAATCGTTCGACATGACGGATTGGGAATCGGTCGTAGGCCAACACCTGGATTTCGTGTGGCGCACCGCCTGCCGATTGGTGGGCGATGATGCCGACGCCTGGGATTGCACGCAACAAGCCTTTCTGGACGCGGTCAGGCTCGAGCGTCGCCAGGGCGTCCGCAACTGGCGTCCGCTGCTTCAGCATCTGGCCACGGCGCGGGCGCTCGACCTGCTGCGATCACGCTGTCGCGAACGCAGCCGGCGCGATCTCTCGGCCGAGCCCGCGGAGGCGGTCGGCCGCGAACCGTGTCCGTCGCAATGGAGTGAAGCGAACGAACTCGCCGAAGGATTGCGAAACGCGGTGGGACGACTGCCCCGCCGCCAGGCGGAAGTCTTTTGCTTGATCTGCTTCGAGCAGATGACGAGCGAAGAGGTGGCCGAGCGGCTGGGCATCCGCCCGACCGCCGTGCGCATGCTGCTTTCGCGTGCCCGCAAGCGGCTCGAACGGCTCCTGCAGCCGTTCGGCCCCGCGGCGGAACCGAAGGAGAGGACCCGATGACGGGAAACCGTGACAACCCCGATCGTGACAACTTGCTGGACCGGGCGATCGACGCCGTACTGCGCGCTGGGACCCCCGGCGAACCGCCGCCGGATCGCGTCGCCGGTTTGCTTGCCGCCGTCGAGCGTGCCGCCAGCGAGCCCGATTGCCTTACTTTTAGAGAAAGGATCAAGACGATGAGATTTCGAGCCCAGGTTGCCGTGGCCGCCACGGCCTTGATTGTCGTTCTGGGGTTGCTGCCCCGGCTCATTCCCGGCGCGGGCGATTCCGTGGCGTTCGGCGACGTCGCCGAGACGCTTACCAAGGTCCGCAGCGCGACCTGGAAGACCCAATATGAGGTCAAAGGCCCCGGCGACGAGATCCGCAAGTGGAGCGGGGTTGGGATGTTCCTAACGCCGTCCCACGAGAGGATGGAGATCACCGCCGATGGCAAGACGAACGTCACGGTCATCGACGGCGAGAAAAACAAACTGCTGACTCTTGACCCGCCCACCAAAACGGCCACCGTCATCGACGTGCGGAACGCTCCGGGCGAAGGTCCGTTCGGCAGGACGTTTCAGGGCCTGCAAGAGATGGTGGCCGCCGCGCATCGGGGCGAGGGTGGACAAGTCGAGCGGCTCTCCGGGGAGGAAATCGACGGTCGCCGCACGGAATGTTTTCGTATCCGACGCGGTGCCATCGAAGTCAAGATTTGGGCCGACCCCAAGACGTTCCTGCCCGTTCGCGTCGAGGAGACAACCGCGGGCGATGAAAAAACACGCATCGTGATGACCGACTTCCAGGTCGACAAGGACTTGGACAAATCGCTCTTCAGCCTGGATGTGCCCGCGGGATACACCGTCGAGCAGACGCTGCAATTGGACGCTGCCGCGAAGCCGATTACCACGGTGGCGGAGGCGTTGAAGATGGCGGCCGAATTCAACGACGGCGTCTTTCCTCCTGAATTGCGCGGCGAGCAAGGCATCGACGGCATCGTGCGCCAAGGCATGACCGCCTGGGAAAAGGAGCACGCCAACGACCCGCCGGAGCAAAAGCGAGCCAAGGTGGCCAAGCTCGCCCTGACGTTGGGCGGAGCCTTCGGAGTCATCCTTTCGCTGCCGCCCGATTCCGTGCATTACGCCGGTAAGGACGTGAAGCTCGACACGCCCGACCGGCCGATCTTCTGGTGCCCTTCGCTCGGCAAAGAGAAAGGCGGCTACCAGGTGATCTACGCCGACTTGACGATTCGCGAGATGTCTGCCGAAGAAGCGGCCAAACTGCTGCCGTCGAAATAAGGGCCGGCCGGTCAAGGACGACAACGCACCGGAGCAACTACAGGGACGGGCCAACTAAGGAAAGTTGGCCCGTTCCATTAACTACGTCTCCACTTGCTCGGTCGGCCGTCAGTTGATGATGATCGGACCGGATGGGCCGGCGTCGGGCTCCCGGCGCTCCCATTCGCGGCGGACTTCGCCCAGCCCATAAGCGCATAGCTCGAAGTCGTGGCTCAGCCGCTCGAGAACTTCGTTCTCTTCAGCCTTGTCCTCGGTCTCGATCGTGGAGGCGATGTGGTAGGCCCGCTTCCCTTGCTCGCAGTAATCGACGAAATAGTCGTACCGCGAGGCGGCCTTCAGACGCCGCAACGCTTCGGGGTAGACGCCCGTCCAGAAGAGCGTGAAATCGCCGATGTGGCGGTGCACTTCCCGTCGCGGATTGCCGATCCGAGCGTCGGCCTCAAGCAACATTTCGGCCACCTCTTCCAAGCGGCGGCCTGCCGGATCGCGCACCGTGAAGATGGCATCGCTATGGACGAAACGAGTCAACAGCAAGGCGATGTAGTCGACCAGCGGCGGATCCGCCACCCCCAGCCGGGCCTCGAAGGTGTACTCGGCCAGCCCCGAGAAAAAACGGTAAAGGACTGAGTGTGAACGCTTTATGTCCACTGCCTTGCCTCCTGTCACTTTCGCGATCCGATCCAACGCTGTGCCTGGACCAGGAGGATGGTGCCGTGTGTTTCATCGGCAACATCCTTTCAAGTCTATGCAGCCAAAAAGCCGCCGGTCAAGGTTTTTGAGGATCTGGGTAAACGACGGCGTTTGGGATCGCGAATCGCGACCGCGTCAATTTCGATCGAACGAAAAAATGTTTGACTGGTCAAAATCAGCTTGCTAGACTGCGTCCGTTTTCGAGTACTCAAAACATTTTTTGAATACCAGAAACACGAAATTGAGAGCAGACGCGCTCATCAGCCTTCCCAAACACCGCCGGCGGTCCGCCTTCACCCTCATTGAATTATTGGTGGTGATCGCCGTCATTGGCCTTTTGGTTGGCATGCTGCTGCCGGCCGTGCAGGCCGCCCGCGAATCGGCGCGGCGGGGCCAGTGCATCAATAACTTGAAGCAGATCGGAATCGCGCTGACCAACTACGAGAGCACCATCAAAGCGTTTCCTCCGGCGTATCTGCTTACGTCCGCCGCACAGTCGGGCACCGCTTACGGCGTCAGTTACCCAGACGACGGCTCGAACGGACTGAGTGGTTGGGCTTGGGGCACCCTGCTTCTGCCCCATCTGGAACAGCAAGCACTCTATCAAAACTTGAATTTGAATCTTCCCTGCTGGGCCACCGAGAATGCGGCGCAGGTTCAAACGAAGGTGGCCGTTTTCCTCTGTCCGTCGGCCACAGCCGGTTCCGGGGGAGGCGCTCCGGACGGCACCTTTGCCCTCCATCGATACAGCGGTCCTAGCGACGACCCGCACGATGCGGGGCCCTTCAGTCCGGCGATCTATTTTTCGCAGTCGCACTACGTGACGAATGCGGGGCAGAACGGCCCTTGGAACCGTTCGCCAGCCTACTCCTACGATTTCACCGTGCCGGAACCGGTTGGGACGTCGTGGGACGTGATTAACGGCCCGTTTTACCGGAACTCGCGAACTCGGCCCGCCGACGTGCGAGACGGTCTGTCGCAGACGGTTTTCGTGGGCGAGACCAGCCCCGTGCTCACCAACAAGACGTGGGTTGGCGTCGTGCCCTGGAGTTGCACGCCACCGAAACCTCCGTTCCCGGGCGACACCAACAGTGGCGGCAGCCTGGTCGGCGCCCACAGCGGCCCGGACGCTCACGATCACCCGCAGGTGATCATCCATCTTCCCGACGATCCTTTTGGCCATACGGACGAAATGTACGCCGAGCATGGGTCGCCGGGCGGCAACGTGCTCTTCGGCGACGGTTCGGTGCGTTTCATTAGTACGTTCACGGACGCCTACACCTGGGTGGCGCTTTCGACGATGGCCCAGGGTGACGTTCCCGCAACGGAGGTCGAGTAGATGCCCGGCACTTCAACGAACCCCCGGACGGCGGCGCTCGTCGTTGCTTCGGTCGTGGCGATATCGACGTTCGCAGCGTGGTTTTTCTGGCCGGCCCGTCCGCCGCAACTGTCTAACGACCGAGAGGTGTTTGACACCGTTGACGCCCTGTTTACGGCCGTCCGTTCTCGCGACGACGGTCTGCTGGACAATTGCCAGCAGCGTCTTCACGGGTTCGAGAACGACGGGAAGCTATCCGCCGACGCGGCTCGCTACCTCGACAACGTGCTGGACATGGCCCGAAACGGGAAGAGGCGACCGGCGGCCGAGAAGCTTTACGAATTCATGAAAGCTCAGCGGCGCACGTCTTAGGCGGCATTCGGTGGCGGGGCGACCCGCCGGGTGCTGTGCAGGAGTTCGCATTTTACGCTCCGGTCGTTTGACCGGTAGGCAACCGTGCCCGCGAGTGCTGGCACTCGCGTAGCGAGCGCACGGCCACTCGGTGTCAGACGGTTGAGGACCCTGAGGCCGCCTTGTTCCGAAAAGGGGTACGAACGTGAACATGCCGGCGGCGCTTGTGAGCGCTTTTCCTGCGTCGAACTACCGTCTGCTGGATGTCGCGCGCCGCGCCGTGAATGATTCGATGTTGCGCATGATCGCGGAGGCCGATTACGGGACCGGTGCGGACGAGTGCCTGGCGGAACTGCGTTCGATCCGCGACACGGGCGTGCTCCCTTTGACTCTGCGGTCGTGGGAGGTCCTCACGTTGAGCGCATTCTCACCCCCCGACGGCTTAGATCGAGAGCCTGGTGGTTCGGGTGAACGGGCGGATCGCACGGCGGCTTTCGCGGGCGCAGTGGTTTTGCGCGGCCAATTCGAAGGCTGTGGAGGCGGCAGCCCGGAGACGGCCCTGGCTCGGTGCCTGGCAAGCGCGCGTCTGCTGGGCGAGGAAATGAATCGAGCGATCGGCGGCTTCTTAACCTGGGCGATCCCCTTGACCGGGGATGCGGACTGCGGGCTGTTCAAGCTGGGGTTGCTCGTCATCGCCGCGCGCGTTCTTTCGGACCAATCAACGGAGCCAATTCTCGGCGAGGCGGCTGCATGGGTGCTAGCCGAAGAGGCTGGGTCACGGCCCTCTGCGTTCGAGCGGCCGCCAGCGCCAGTCGGTTGGCAGCAAGGCTTTTGGAGGCCGTTGGGGGCGGAGTTGATCGATAGGGCGGCGCGGATCCAAACGAAAACGGTGTACGACGATCTTCTCTTGCTCGGCCAATTCGTGCTTGAGGCAGGATGAAGAGACCGCACGAGGACTGACCTGATGGAAGCTCGAGTCTTTCGGCAGCGCGGCGACGGCACGGCGGAGCGTGCCTGCTACTTTGGCTACAGCAGCGTGCCCGACTGCGGATCGACGCCCACGCCGCCAGTCAGGTCCACCAGCGCGTCGAGCACCGCCAAGAGAGCGCTGGGATCGAACGCTTCGTCGGCCTCATCAGGATCGAAGGCGTCCATCTCCTCGAAGTGCATGATCTCGAAGCGGGCGTCGCAGTTCTTGAGCCTGGCGAGCTTGTCGCGTTCGGCGGTCTCGCCCCGCAGTTGCTTGGTCAACTCGGCAACCTGCGCCGAAACCTCCTCGCCGCTGATGTAGTCGATCTCCAGGGCCGAATGGTCCTCGGGCGAGCGGACGTGCAGCGACTCGAGCAGCCCTTGTTCGTTGGCCTCACGGTCGCCGAGTTCCAGATGCGCCCCAAGCCGCTGCACCGCCGTCTCCACCTGCTTCAAAGACGGCCGCTTGCCGGAGGGGAAAAGAATGAAATACGTCTCGCGCCACTCGAACCGGTCATCCAGGCTCATGGCTCACCTATCGCTAGTTTTCATTCTGTTCATGAAAATACGTCTCGCGCCCCTCGAACCGGTCATCAAGGGGCATGGCTCACCTTGCTCATGGGCTCACCTTGCTCAATGGGCTCACCTTGCTCATTGCCAGCTTTCGTCCTCTTCGTCTTCGGGGCCGACGCCTCCGGCCCATTCTTCGAGCGCTTCCAGCAGGGCGTCCCGCTCCTTGTGGTTCGCCCAGACCACTTCCCCCTGCTCAAGCCGCACTTCGTAAAACCCTTCGCGCTCGCACTCGTCGGCCCCGCAGAAATGCGGCGTGGCCGAGACCCACACCACGCGATATAAGGGAATGTGCTTGTCGTCGATCAGACAGAACACGGACATAGTCAGTCACCTCAAACTTCCGTCACGCAGATTTTCCAAGTTCCGCGGAGCGTCGCGTCGCTGCCTCGACCGCCCCCATCAATGCACCGCGGACTGCCCCCATTTCCAGGGCCTGCAAGCCGGCGATCGTCGTCCCGCCGGGGCTGGCGACCTGGTCCTTCAGCACCGCCGGGTGCTGCCCGGACGAGAGGACCAGCTCGGCGGCGCCGCGAACGGTCTGCGCGGCCAGGGCCAGAGCCACGTCGCGCGGCAGACCCATCCGCACTCCGCCGTCGCTCAGCGCCTCGATCACGAGATACACGAACGCCGGCCCCGACCCCGACAGGCCGGTCACGGCGTCAAGCAGTTTCTCTTCGACCTGAAAGGCCAGGCCCACGGATTCCAGCAGCCCGCCCACCCATCGTCCGTCCTCCGCTTTCGTGCCCGGGCCGAGGCAATAGGCGCTCGCCCCCTGACCGATCAGGCAGGGCGTGTTGGGCATGACGCGCACCAGCCGCGGACCTGGGCCGAGGGCCTTCGACATTGTACCCAACGAGACCCCCGCGGCCACGGAGACGACGAGCTGCCGCTCGTTCAGCCGCCCGGCAAGCTGCGACAGAATGTCGGGCATCTGCTGGGGCTTCACGGCCAAAAAGAGGCACTCGGCTTGCGTGGCCACGAGCAGGTTGTCGCCGACGACGCGCCCGCCGGTCGCTTCGCGAAACGCCTCGGCGGCCGAGGGGGAGGGATCGCTGGCGACCAGCTCGTCCGCCCTCGCCAGGCCCCGCTGGACGAAACCCTTGGCCAGTGCCGTAGCCATCCGTCCGGCACCAATAAATCCGAAGCGATTCTCAGGCATCTCAGAATAGTGGCTACCTGCCGTTCCGGGTCAGCGCAACATGCTAGGGCAAACGGACCCCTGCCACAAGAACCCGGTTTTCAACCAGGTTCCTCGGCCTCGCCTCCCAAAGGCGACGATGGAATTTCTTAATTATAGGTGACTTACGGCGTCGCGGGCGTTCGGCTTGGATCGAAAAATCGGTCTAGACAAGGGTCCGGCTTTTTGCGACAAGTCCGCCGAAACTTTCGAAAAGGCGAGGTGCCCCTGCCTCCAGCAGCTCAAAGAAGCTCATGACGATTTTCCGAGCCAACAAGCTGGCAAGAGCCCACAAGCTGCCGAAGTGGCCGCAATTCTTTTTGCAGGCCGCCGCTTACGCGATTCTGGCCCTGCTGGCCCTCTCGCAGGTTGGCTGCGCGACCAAGCGTCCCCCTCAGCCCAGCACGGTCCAGGAATTTCTCAAGCAGCCACGACCGCAGTGAACGGCGTTAAGGATCGGCGATGAAACGGGCCGGCAAGCCCTGATCTGCTGGTCGCCGATCGTTTACCTTTAACGTTGATGCAAACGTCTCTGCCGGAGAAAGACCTGGTCTTACTCGGCCTCGGTCACACGAACGCCCACGTTCTGCGCATGTGGCGCATGGCCCCGCTCGAGGGCGTCCGCCTGACGTGCGTCTCCGACTTCGGTGTGGCCACGTACTCGGGCATGCTGCCGGGCACGCTGGCCGGCCTCTATCCGCCTGGGCGCATGGAGATCGATCTGGTGAGACTCTGCGCGGCAGCCGGGGCCAGGCTGCTGCGGGCGGAGGTCACGGGTCTCGACCTCCAGGGGCGCCAGCTTCTGTGTGGCGATCGACCAGCGATCCCCTTCGACGTGCTGTCGATCGGCGTCGGGTCGGTTCCCAAAGGAATGGACCGGCAGGCCGACGCCGCGGTTGTGCCCATCAAGCCGATGCAGAGTTTTATCGCGCGGCTGGATGCACGGCTGCAAGTCTTGCAGCGCCGCGCGAACGCCGCGCCGATCGAGATTGCCATCGTGGGGGGCGGCGCCGGCGGCATCGAAATCGCCTGCTGCCTGCCGGCCCATCTTGCGCGCCACTGGCCGAACCTCCGTTTTCGACTGACGATCATCGATCGCGGCGCCGAGATCCTGCCGGGCGCCGCGACCGGCGCCGTCGCTCTCGCCCGCCGGTTGCTGGCCGAGCGCGGCGTCGAACTGCTTTTCAATCGCAGCGTCGACCACGTGTCGCACGGCGAGCTTTTCTTTCACGACGGACCGAGCCGACCGGTCGACCTGGCGGTGTGGGCGGCGGGCGCGGCGGCCCCGCCCCTGCTTGAACATCTCGGCCTGCCTCGCGACGAAGAGGGTTTCCTGCTCACGCGCCCGACGCTGCAGACCGCGGCCGAAGCGCCGATCTTTGCCGTGGGCGATTCGGCCAGTTGCCCGCAACACCCGCGTCCCAAGGCGGGCGTATACGCGGTGCGCCAAGGCCCCATCTTATGGGACAACATTCGGCGAACGATCAACCGGCAACCGCTTGTCGAGTACCGGCCACAGACGGGGTTCCTTTCGCTGCTGGCGACGGGCGACGGCCGGGCAATTCTCAGTTACAAGGGGTTCGCCGCGCACGCCGCCTGGTGCTGGAAATTGAAGGACTACATCGACGGCCGCTTCATGGACAAGTACCAGGACTACCGCCCCCCGACGATGCCCGGCCCCCCTTCGGCCGCGCCGCGACCCCTCGTGCCCCGCTGCGCCGGCTGCGGAAGCAAGGTCGGCTCGTCGATTCTCTCGAAGGTGCTGGCGCGGCTCGACGTGCCGGCCAGCGAACACGTGCTGGTCGGCCTGGAAGCGCCCGACGACGCGGCCATTCTGCGTCCGGTCGACGGCCGACCGATGATCGCCACGGTCGATTTTTTCACGGCCTTTGTCGACGACCCCTACCTGGTCGGACGGGTGGCCGCGCTGAACGCCATGTCCGATGTGTTTGCCCTCGGCGGCCGTCCCCTGGCAGCCCTGGCGATGGTGACCATTCCGCCGGGAAAGGGGCACCAACAGGAGCAATTGCTTTATGAGCTTCTGGCCGGCGGCTTGCGCGAGCTGCGGGAGGCCGGCGCCACGCTTGTCGGGGGCCATACGATCGAAGGCGATCAGCTTACGATCGGCTACACGTTGCTGGGCGACACGACGGCCGCCCCGACTCGTCTCAAGAAGGGGCTGCGGCCGGGCGACAAGCTGCTGGTGACCAAGCCGTTGGGAAGCGGAATCCTGCTGGCGGCTCAAATGCGCGCCGGCTGTCGGGCCGAGTGGATGGAGTCGCTATGCAAAGTGATGCTCGCCAGCAACGAGCGCGCAGCGCGTCTGGCGGCCGAGTTCGACATCGGCGGCATGACCGACGTCACCGGCTTCGGGCTGGCGGGGCATCTGCTGGAGATGCTGCGGGCGAGTCGCGCGTCGGCCGAAGTCGATCTTTCGGCACTGCCGGTTCTGCCAGGCGTTGCGGAGCTGGTGTCGCAGGGGATCGAAAGCACGCTGGCTCCGGCCAACCGCGCCGCGGAAGCTGAGATTGAGTGGACCCGCGGCGCGCAAGAGGCCGACGCGCGGGCAAGCGTGCTGTTCGACCCGCAGACGTCGGGCGGCCTATTAATCGGATTGCGGCCCGCCGACGTGGAGCCGTTTCTAGCAAGGCTTTCTTCAGACGGCGCGCCGCCTTGTGCCGTCATCGGCGAGGTGGCCGAATGGCGAGACCGCCCGCTGCGCCTGCGGACATGTCCGTCGTGCTGACGGAGGTTCACCCCGGTCCCGCCGGGAGAGGCGATGGGTTTAGTCCCACCACCACTGGTCGGCGGCGACCTTGCTGAGGTCGACGGCGTCTCGCGCCTCTTCGACTCGCCCGTCCTCGTCGGCCAGCAGATTGGCCGATTCGAGCGCCCGCTCGGCTTCGATCCTCACGCCGCCGCCCACGGGCGTGACCAGGCGGCCGCCCTTCCACATGCTGGTGACCACGGTGTCGACCTCGACCGGCGCCTTGTAGACCTGCACCGGGAAGAGCTCTTCGTTGCCCAGCACTTCCATGTTCCAGCCGGCCTTGTCGTAGTAGTCTTCCCGCTGAATGTGGGCTGCGACGACCGCCATGTCGATCAGGTTGCGCAACTGGGCGTAAATCGGCTTACGTCGGGCCAGCTCGCCATATTTTTGGGTGAAGGCGTTGGTAAACATCTGGCTTGCCCGGCCGGCCTTGCCCTGGCCCATTCGCTGGCCCTCGGCCCCGACGACCTCGTCTTCGCCGACGAGCTTCACCGCGTCGCCCACCAACTCCATCGCCAGGTGGTCGTCGCTCACCGAGACGCAGTCGTACTTGGGAACAAACCACCACCGTATCAGCGCGCTGCGGCTGATCTGCGCCGGATCGGCCAGCTCGACGAAGCTCTTGAATTTTCCGATGCCCGGCGCCTCGGCGCCGATTCCGATCAGCTTCATGCGGTAGTCGGCCTCGACCATCACCTGGGCGAAGTGCGTGTCGGGCGAGACGCCCAGAATCCGCACCTTCTGCAGGCCGAGGCTGGTGCGCAGGCCGTCGACGATGGCGGTCGCATCGTCGGGCGTCACCCGCCCGGTGACCTCTCGCAGAAACTTCTGCATGCGGGCCAGGCCTTCGGGCGTGGGATCGATCGAGCAGCCGACCACGCCGTGTTCATCCTTGCCCGGTCCGAACGCTCGCAGGGCTACGACCAGGTCTTGCAGTTCCAGCGTCGGCCGGCTGGTGGCCAAGCCGATGAAACGTCCGGTGAGATCCTGAAACCAACCTTCGGCCGGGCCGGCGATCACGATGTCGCCCGAATCGGGATAGAAGAAGACGTAGCGAATGCGGGTCAAACCGGCCAGCCGGAGCATTTCGTCCGTCGGCTTGCGGTTTTTGTCGAGCTGGGCCTGAACCGCGCGTTCCAGCCGCGTCAGCGAGACCTTGCGCAGCGGGCTGGCCTTGGCGATATCGGCGTTGAGCGACGCCTTGGCTTGCTGCAGTCGGTCGCGCGTCAGCTTGCCGGTGGGATCGTTCGCGTGGGTTGTCCCGGCCATCCCTTTTTCGTCGACCCGCAGCGAAAAGGCGTCGAGCACCAGGCTGGGACTGATCATGATGCCGGCCTGGCCGGTGTTCACCGTGCCCGTGCAGCCGCGTGCTTCGCCGGCGCTGCGACCCAGCGGCGAGGGACCCGTCAGAAGGGCAGGCGCGAGCCATGCCAGGAACACGAGAGTTCCCAGGGCGAAACGTCGCAAGTGCATAAGAACGGCTCCCTCTCGCAGACTGGTGTCCGGTTCGCCCCCATCCGGCAGCAAAACGGTGTGTCGAATGGGGGCGGATGTTGGTTTGTAGATCGGGCCGAAAGAAGTCGCGCGATCGATTATCGGCCCATCATGTCGATCCTAGTCGCGACATCTTGGTAAAGCAAGCAAAATGCGCAAAGTAGCTCCGGCACTCCGCGATGGAGAAAGGCGGCTGCCCCGCGACCTTCGCCGGTCCACCGCGCTAGTCAGCGTAATCCGCCTCGAACACCGTCTCCGGCACGATCAGCGAACTGGTGAAACCCGGCGACAACGTGCCCTTGAGGTGGAAAATGATTTCCATACGCTTCAGGCGGCGCCCCGGCGCCTCGCCCGCGTAGCACTCGTTCCAGCGACGACGAAGCCAGTCGGCAAACTCGGGCACATACCAGGCCCAGCCCCGGCGAATCTCCATGAGATACTTTTGCCAACGGCGATTGCCATACGTGGCCCGCACGTCGGACGGCTTGTCGTGCGGCGGGGGCCGGTCGGGGTCCCACAAGTTCACCACGCTGCCGTCCACGAGCGTCCCCCGCATTTCGTACCAGCCGTCTTCCGTCGGAGGCGACGGGGCGAACATCCGCCAGTCCTGATCGAGGCCGAGGACGTAGGCGGGCACCCGCCACGCTGGCGACCAAGGTTCGTCGTCCACCGGAATGCGACAGACGTTCCAGGCGACGATGTAGAGCGACAGTCCGCCCACCACGGCCGTGGTTACCCAGCCGAGCGGACGGTAGGGAACACCCGGCTGACGAAAGAGGCGCGAGAGCAGCCCCGACGGTCGCTCAGGTGCCGTTCCCTCCGGCGGACGCCAGCCGAGTTTGTCCCAGAGCGCGCCGGGCAGAAATAACGTCCAGGCCGCGATCGAAATCCAGGGGAGCGTGCCCAGGCCCATCGTCAGCACGATTCCCAAATGAAACGCCCAAAAGGCCAGCACCGCGATCAGCCGCAAGAAATCTCGACCAAATGGGCACAGCACCAGCGCGGGTCCGATCCATTCCAGCCAATAAACCGAGGCGGTCAGCCAGGTGAGGAGCTGGGGATACGCCAGAAGCTGACGTCCCAGCGGCGTGGCGAACCCTTCCAGCGAAAGCGCGTAGTACATCGCCGTCTTGTCGGTGAACCAAACCGGCGTCGTCTTCTCGGCCGCAGCCGCCCAGTAGGAAATGCAGATCTGCAGGATCAGAGCCGCGCCGGGGATGGAGACGATCTCGCGGGGCGTCGGCCGATCACCGCGCCGCAGCCGCCCGTCGACGCTCGCCGCGGCACCCAGCGGCAAGAACATGGCCCAAAACAGGGTCGTCCGCAGAATGATGTCGCCCACGTCCGACACCAAGGGGTTGCGGTAACACACGCTGACCGTCAACAGCCACGAGGCCACGGCGGCCAGCCGCGCGCGGTAGCCGACGAGCAACCAGAAGGCGAACAGCCCGGCCACGAGGAAGAACACGGCCTGGCCCCACGTCGTTCCCGTGGCCAGGTGCAACGACCAGGCCCACGAACCGGCGTTGGTCGAGCCGTTGCCGTCCATCGCCAGGCGCGTCGCCCGCGGAAACACGCCCCAATCGGTGTAGTGGGCCGCCAGGTCGCGGGCGCGGTGGGCCAGGTCGATCAGCAAGACGCCGGCCATGGCCATCCGAAACACGGCCAGCGAACGCACATCGATCGCGGTGGGGACTCGGGCTGCGGTGAACACTCGGCTTAGCAAGGGAGAACGGATCGGCGCCCAACGGTGCAATTCCCGATTGCGGCGGAGCCCCTCGCCCGGCAGCGAAAAACCGACTCGCCGCACTATCAATAATAATAGAATCTAATTCGCCCAGCGCGGCCTTCGGCCAGAGGATCAGGATCGGAACGCTCATCAACGCCTATTTCGGCCCCTTGCCGTCGGCCGGCTTGTTCATGTTTTGCAGGTCCTTCACGTCGAGCGACTGAAATTTGTCGATTTTCAAGTCCTGGCTCTTGGGCTGATACTGGATCCGCCCGGCCGAAAACTCGGTCGGGTTTGCGCCGGTCCTCTGCTGGCGATAAAACGTCGCCGGCACCCACCCGTCGCCCGACAGCACGAGCATGTCCTTGCGCGACGAATAGTGGACGTTGCGGGCGCGGGCCGTGAAGTCGTAGCCGACGATCAGGATGTTGCCCGTCCCGTCGAGTTCGACGGCCGACCGATCGTCGCGAGAAATACCCTCCCTGGCGACCTGCAGCCGATCGCAGTTGAGCACAAAACCCTCTTGCCCCAGCCGCTCCCTGAAATTCGGGTCGATCGTCGACTGCCACCTCAGCACGGGTCCGTAAACGGCCTCCACGCGGCGGTGCAGCGTCACCATCTCGCGCCGTTGGTTGCCCGTCATCTTGTCGTCGAACGTGGCGTGAAGGTAAAGCAGCCTCGTGCGGGGTTTCGGCGGCAAAGCGACCTGTTTGCCGACCGGGCCTTTCTTCGCCGCGGCGTCCGGAACGGTGATCGAGGTGCTGCCGTCGTCGAGCCAGGTGCGCGTCATCGAGCCCGGACCGTGAGCCTCCATGTCGCCCGACGAATACTCGTAGGCCAAATCCTTGGCCTTCAACCGTTCCCACGCCGTCCATCTCGCCCCTTGCTTCTGCTGGTGATCCAGATCGACTCCCTGCCGGCAGACGAGACGCTCGATCTGCGCACGCGCCCCTTCGCGGCGGCCGTCGAAGCGGACCGGCTCGTTGAAAACCACCTGCATGTCGGGCGTTTTGAGCGTGATTTCGTCGTTAAAGGCAACCACGTCTTTTTGAAAATGCGCGACCAGCCCGTCGAAATCCATCCCGCCCTGCCACACCACCGTCAGCGGCTGGGGGTTCGCCAGCTTGCGTCCCTCAAGGTCCTGGTCCACCGGCAGCGTGAGCGCCCCTTCGCCCGGAATCCAGAGGCGGTTGGTGGCGCGCTGCAGGTGGATCGTACCCGTCGCCTTCTCGCTGCCGCCCACGAGCGTCATCCCCTGCGCGACGGCCTTGGCCGGCCGCCCGGTGATTTCAACCGTGGCCGTCTCGGGCGTCGGCTGCACGAGGTGGAACTGTTCGCCGGTGATGACGAGCGGCTGTTCGGGTTTGCCAGACGGAGACGGAGGAGGCGGCAGCGGCTGGTCGGGCCGCGTCAGCAGCGGAAGCTCGGCACAGCGGGCGTCGCCGTCGAGCGTGATCTCCGTCACCTCGGTTTGACCGGCGCGGAAGCGCGCCTGCACATTGAGCAAGTCGCCCGACACGTGCCACCGCTGACTGGGCGGACCTCGTTCCTCTTTTTTCTTTTCGGGTTCAGGCGCGGCGGGCGGGGGCGAACCGCCGGCGGGCGCCGCGGCGACGGGCGCGGGCTCGACCTTTTCAAACCAGACATTCATCTGGCGAACGATTCCTTCCAACTGCGGCGCGCTGGGTTTCACATGGCCGCGGGCCATCATCTTTTCCGGCACGAGGCCCCCTTCGCCTCCGCTGCCGCCAAACGAGGGCACCGCGGCGCCGGGGGGCGCCTTCTGGAGCCAGAGGTGAATCTCGTCGGCCTCCAGCGCGCCCGCCGCCGCCATCTCGACGTGGGCGTCGCCGCGGATCGAAAGCACCTGGCTGCCCTCGAAGGGATAAAACGTCAGCCGCGAGCTCCACTTGACGTAGATTTGCTGAGTTGCGTTCGCCGGCGGCGCGCCACGCAGCCAGCCCTTGCCGCGGGCGTCGATCCGCCGCGGCGGGCCCGAAGGCGAAGTCGGGTCCGATTCAAATTCCAGCTCGCGGGCGTGAATCTCGCGCACCTGCTTCGTCGCCGGGTCGTTCTGCCGAAGCAGAGCTTCGTCGTTGTCGAACAGCTTGCCGCTGCGGTTCTGCACGTCGTAATCCAGCCGCCGGCCGCGGGCTTCGACGCCGTTGGAACGCGCGTCGAGCTTGACGGGGTTGCCGTCGGCGATGATCCGCCGCGGCCGCAACTTGGGCGACGATTTCTCTTTTTCGGGCGTCGCCTCGGCCGGCTTGGCGGTAGGATCTTGCTCAAAGTGGATGGCCAACCGCTCGCACGTCAGTTGATCGCTGGGCAATTCCCGGTTCAGCCGCAGGACGTCGACGTGCTTGTGAAACGTGGCGACGTAGGTCCGCATATCGAACTGAAACGCCCTCTGACACGTGATCTCGACGGGCGGTTCGGGCGGACCACTCGCGGCGGCGTTTTTCTTCGGCCGCTGCCCCGGCCCGCCCGGCAGGATCTCCATATCCGCCGATTCCATACGCATATAAACGTCGCGGGCCAGCTCGAAGAACTTGGCAGCGGGCAGGTTTGGCTGGGCCGCCTTTTCGGCCGCCGTCGTCAGCACAAGCTTCATCTCGCGACCACGCCCGTGGTTCGGGCCATAGAAGAATTCCACCAGGTTCGGCGTGCTGATCACGTCGTTGTCGAGCTTCACCTGCTCGGTGACCAAGAGCAGGTCGTCTTCGGGACCTGGCGATCGCTGGTCGCTGCGGATCGTGACCTTGCCCGGCATGTTGCCGGCCACGATCTTGCTGCCGACTTGTCCCCGCTTGAGGTCGATCGGCTCGGCAAAACGGAGCGTCGCCCCATCGGGAGAACGCAAAACAATGGCCCGCCTGAGGCGTTCGTCTTCGTTCTCGAATCGACCCTCCGGCATCAAGATCATCGTGCACGGCCGCAACGTGATCTCATGCGCATCGTCCCGGTTGGGATGGTATTCCTTGAGCAGCAACTTGCCCTGCGGCGTTTCGATGATCTTGGGCGACGTGAGCTCCCAATCGCCGTCCTTGAACCAAAGGCGCAAATCGGCGCGCTGATTGGCTACGCTCCCCCAGGCCTTTTTGATCTCGGCGTCTGTGACCTCTTCGTGCGCTTCGGGCTTGTATTCCGGCTCGATGAAGGGGACGGCGGCTACGGAATAGACGCAGTAGACGCTGACGACGAGCACGAAGCTGCCGGCGATGCGCCATTGTTCCGGCTTGAACAGGCCCGCCAGCGGCAGCCGCTTCGGGACCGCCAGCAGGCGCAGCGGTCCTGCCCCCTCTCGCGCCGCAGCCGGCTTTTTTGGCGACCCGCTATCAGAGCTCATACTTTTGGATCACGTCGTCCCAACGCTGCTGCGACTTGAGAATCAATTCGACCGTTTCGCGCACAGCCCCGTGCCCCCCGGCAAGCTGCGTAACGTAGGCCGCAACGTCGCGCAATTCGGCACACGAGTCGGCCACGGCCACGCCCAGCCCCGCAAACCGCACGGCCGGCAGGTCGGGCAAGTCATCGCCGATATAGCAGACCTGCTCGGGCGACAGGCGAAACTGGGCGGCAATCTCGCGCAGAGCCGGCAGCTTGTGCTCGATTCCCTGCCGCACCAGGTCGATGCCCAGCTCGGCCGCGCGGACGTTCACGATGTGCGAGTTGCGGCCGGTGACGACGCCGAACTTTCCCCCGGCCCACTGCCAGAGCTTGATGCCCAGGCCGTCGCGGATGTGGAACCGCTTGAGCTCGATCCCGTCGTTGTTGAACACGATGCTGCCGTCGGTCAGCACGCCATCGACGTCAGACACGATGAGCTCGATCGGTTGGCAGCGTTTGGCGAGGGTCATTGGAAGAGGGGGCTTAGGTTTTAGGTCTTGGGTCTTCGAGAGGATGGTCTTCCTAAGTGTCCAGCAAAGTAGCAGGCACGCTCCGTCGTGCCGTCGCCGCGCGCCAATGGATGCCCCAGTCGCCCAAAGTTTAACGGCACGACGGAGCGTGCCTACTACCATTTCTAAGACCCAAGACCTTCTCCTGGAATCATACCCACGACGTCGGTTACGTCGAGCAAGCCGACGGGCACGCCCGCGGCGTCGACGACGGGCAGCTCGCTGATTTTCAGTTCCGCCAGAATCGCCACGGCGTCGGCCAGCATCGAGCCGGAGGGGACCGTGCGGGGCCGCGCGGTCATCACCCGCGAAATGGGCTGGTCGAGCGCTTCGTCGCGGCGGGCCTCGAAGAGCCTCGCCAGATCGCTGTCGGTAAAAATGCCCGACAGGCGCCCGTCTTCGCCCACCAGCAGAATCGCCCCCGTCCTGCGGCCCGGCCGCCGCAGCTCGGCGAACACCTGCCGCACGTTCTCCGAGTCGCCCGCGATGCGGCACTCCGACAGCGGTCGCATGCGGTCGTCGACCTTGCTTAGCTGCTGCCCCAGGCTTCCTCCCGGGTGCACTCGGGCGAAATCCTGGTGCCCGAAGCACAGCATGCGGCTGGTGACCAACGCCAGCGCGTCGCCCAGGGCGAGCATGGCCGTGGTGCTCGTGCTGGGCGCCAGGCCGAGCGGGCACGCCTCCTTCAGCGGGCCCAGTTCGACCGTCACGGTCGCGGCGCGGCCGAGGGTGCTCGATTCGCGTCCCGTCACGGCGAGAATCGGCACGCCCATCGCCGCGAGCGAGGGGAGCAGCCGCACGACCTCTTCCGTCTCGCCGCTCTGCGAGAGGACGAGCACCACGTCGTCTTCGTGGACGCGTCCCAGGTCGCCGTGCATGGCCTCGGTCGGGTGCAAAAAAATGCTCCGCGTGCCGGTCGAGGCGAGCGTGGCAGACACCTTCTGGCCGATCAGTCCCGCCTTGCCGATGCCCGTCACCACGACCGTGCCGCGGCAGCCGAGCAGGTAATCGGTCGCCTTGCAAAACGCGCCATCGAGCCGCCTCGCGATCTTTTCGAGCGCCTGGGCTTCGATGCGAATGATCTCGCGGGCGTAGCTGAGCTGTTCAAAGGGGGTCAAGTGGCCCAGCGGGGCCGCAGCTTCGTTGCTCATGGCGTCGTCCTTGAAAGTGGCCCCGGCGCAGCGCGATGCGAAAGGATCGCTGGCGATTCGGGCCGCGGATTCTAGCTTCCCCGTCGCGGCGCCGCAATGTAAACCGTGCTGGGCAACGACGTTTGCATCGTCCGTTCGATCCGCGACCCGCGTCGTTGCGCTGGGCACCGCTTTAATCCGCGTTCCTCCGTGACCGTTCCAGAACTTACGTCTGAATTGCCGCCGCCAACTCCCGCCCCCGTGGCGGTTTTACCCGCAAAAAGCTACAATTACCGGCCTCTCAGGCGGAACGGCTTTGCTGGCGACGTTCGCCAGAAAGCGCGTGGCCGCCGCCCCGACGAGTCGTCTACGGTCGATTCGTGTGCGGCGGGTCGTTTACCATCCCAACCCCATTTTCCCCCGCTGCCATGATCGTCACCACCAAGGACCTCTTTGAACACGCCTACGGCAAATACGCCGTCGGCGCCTACAACATCAACAACCTGGAACAGACCATCGGCCTGTTCCGCGGCAATCTGGGCAAGAAGAACTCCAACGGCGATCCTACCGACCCTCGCCTGAGCGCCCCGTTTATCATCCAGCTTTCCCGCGGCGCCCGCGGCTACACCGACAAGCGGTTTTTGGAGGCCATGATCCGCACGGCCGAGGAGGTTTTTCCGGAGGCCATTTTCGCGGTCCACCTCGACCACGGCACCGAGGAGGTGGCCTACGAGTGCATCGACAGCGGCTTCTATTCGTCGGTGATGATCGACGCCTCGCACGAGCCGTTTGACGAGAACATCGCCACGACGCGGCGGGTGGTCGACCGGGCGCACGAGCGGGGCATTTCGGTCGAGGCCGAGCTGGGCATGCTGGGAGGCGTGGAGGAAGACATCGCCGTTTCGGCCGACCACGCCTGCCTGACCGACCCCGACCAGGCCGTCGAGTTCGTCGAGCGCAGCGGCTGCGACTCCCTGGCGGTGGCGATCGGCACGTCGCACGGCGCCTACAAGTTCTCCGGCTCGCAGGGGCTGCACTTCGACCGGATCGAGGCCATCCAAAAGCTCTTGCCCGGCTTTCCCCTGGTGATGCACGGCTCCAGCAGCGTGCCCAAGGAGTGGGTCGAGCGGATCAACGCGGCCGGCGGCAAGATGAAATCCACCAGCGGCGTGCCCGAAAAAGACTACCTGCCCGCGGCCAAGCTGGGCGTGACGAAGGTGAACATCGACACCGACGGCCGGCTCGTCTGGTGCGCCATCCACCGCGAGATCTTCCGAGACAAGCCGGAGGATTTCGACCTGCGGACGTCCGGCAAACCGTTCATGGCGGCCTACGCCGACTTTATCACGCACAAGAACCAGGCCCTCGGCTCAGCCGGGCAACTCGAATCCGTCCGCAACTCGCTGGCGGTCAAGGTATAACGAACGCGGCCGGCGCCCGAGCCGTGCCGGCCGCCGACGGGCGATTAGCTCAGTTGGTTAGAGCGCCACGTTTACACCGTGGATGTCGGGGGTTCGAGTCCCTCATCGCCCAGTAAGACGCGAAAGACCCCGTGTTTCACTGGGGGTTTTGCGTTTTTCGCACTGACGGGAACGGCCAAGAATTCTGCCACGAACGGCCGTCCTTTTCGCCAAAAACCCCGTTCTAAATTCCCAACTAAATTCCCGAACGATAGCCCGCGAGACCCCCGCGATACGGAATGGAATCGGGGACTTCAGAAGCTCTCCTCCGCTCTCCTCTGGGCAAGTTGAAACGACTTGCTAACGGGCCGTCAAGAAGACTTTGGCCTTCCTCACCACGACGAACCACGCCTTCGGCCCGCCATCGCAAAACGGATGTCCTTCAGATCGGGCCGAACCTCAGCCCTCGTCGGCTCGATGGATTCGATCTGCCGGCCATTGGCGAAAGCTTCCCCGACCTCCCGTCGTGAGATTGTCCGAGGCCC
This sequence comes from Pirellulales bacterium, assembly GCA_035550375.1. Taxonomy (GTDB): domain Bacteria; phylum Planctomycetota; class Planctomycetia; order Pirellulales; family JAICIG01; genus DASSFG01. The sequence continues at coordinate 63,382 of DASZPH010000060.1, forward strand.
GTGCTCAGCCGGCTTGGTTAGAAAACGTGAAAAAAGCCCGCTGGCGCCTTGCATCTGTTGCCCTATCCTCGTGGTCTAACCTCGAGAAGCCAAACGCGGCATAAAAATGAAGGCGATTGGGAATCCGGTTGCGGGAGTAGAGCACGGAAATGCCTGGGACATGGATACTCGGAGACCAACCGAAGAGAGCCGCAGCGGCCGGTTGGTCTTCGTGGCGTTCGACTAGCGGCCATGAGTTGCCCTGGGCGTCCTCCAGAAACCAGTGGCCCAGGTCGTCCGGGCCAGCGAGGGTGAGCTTCATGGCGGTGGCTCTGAAGTTGTTGCGACGAGGGGCAGGGTACAACGGTGTTGCCGCTGCTTGTATTCCTTCGTTTTCCGCCAATCCCTGGAAAATGACCTACCCCCCGGCGATAATGGCCCGGTTCCGCCCCTGTCGTTGTCCTTCCCGCGCGGCGCACTCCAGCTATGCCCCTTCCTCTCGATAAATTCATCAAGCAGCTTGAGGACAGCGGGGTTCTCGCTGGCGACACGCTCAAAGATTTCTTGCCGCCTAAGAATGAGCCGAAGGATGCCGAAGAACTTGCCCGTGAGCTGGTCCGACGGAAAAAACTAACCAAGTTCCAAGCCGAGGAGGTCTACAAAGGCAAGGGCAAATCGCTCGTGCTGGGCAATTACGTTCTGATGGAAAAAATCGGTGCTGGCGGCATGGGCCAGGTGTTCAAGGCCCGGCATCGCCGCATGGATCGCCTGGTGGCGGTCAAGTTGCTGCCTACGGCGGTGATGAAGGACAAGGCCGCCGTCGCCCGATTCGAGCGAGAAGTTAAAGCGGCGGCCAAGATTAGCCACCCCAACATCGTTGCGGCCTACGACGCCGATCAGGCCGATGGCGTTCACTTCCTGGCTATGGAGTTGGTCGATGGCAGTGACTTGTCTGCCCTGGTTAAGAAAAGCGGACCATTTCCTGTGGACAAGGCTGTCAACTTTGTCTTGCAAGCGGCGAGAGGTTTGGAAGCAGCACACGCTGAAGGGGTTGTTCACCGGGACATCAAGCCCGCCAACCTGCTCCTCGACAACAAAGGCGTGGTCAAAATCCTCGATATGGGGCTGGCTCGCCTGAATGCCGAGGGCGATGGCTCTCCGCAGGCCGACCTCACCAACACCGGCACGATCATGGGGACGGTCGATTACATGGCCCCCGAACAGGCGTTGGACACCAAATCGGCCGATGCTCGTGCCGACATCTACGCCTTGGGCTGTTCGCTGTTTTTCCTGCTCACCGGAAAGGCCACGTACGAAGGCGACACGATCATGAAAAAGTTGCTTGCTCATCGAGAGCAGCCAATTCCCCGTCTCCGATCCGTCTGTCCGGAAGCGTCGGAACAGCTTGAGGCCGTCTTCACAAAAATGGTCGCCCAGAAAATCGGAGAGCGGTATCAGACGATGACGGACGTGATTGCCGATCTGGAGGACTGTGGTTCTCGTCAATCAATAACTTGCGCTCCGCAAGAAACAATCAACGTCACCGGGAACCTCCTCCAAGAAGCATCTGTCTTTCCAAATACACTTGTTTTGAAAAAGGTACAACGCAAACCGACGAACATCCTTCGAGACAAGCGACCGCTGTTGATCGGTGGTGGACTTCTTGGCGTGCTGATCCTGCTGGCGGGCCTAGCCATTAGCATCCGCACAAAGGACGGCACGTTGATCGTCGCGGTGAATGAGGCAGATGCCGACGTTCAAGTGCTGAATGAAGAGGGCAAGGTCGAAATCACCCGGAAGGGAGAAAGGGAACCGATCACGATTTCCGTCGATCCGGGCAAGCACCGATTAAAGGTGACGAAAGTCGGTTTTGCCGTCTTTGCTAAAGAATTTGAGATCGAAGCAGGCGGAAAGCGACCGATTACAGCCAAGCTGGAGCCGCTGGAAAAGCAGCCTGCGATAGTTGGCACGAAGACGCTCTCAAACGAGTCGGACGGACTCGGCTTTGTGAACATCTTCAACGGTCGTGATCTTACAGGCTGGACTGTTATTGGCGATCAAGGCAATTGGGATGTGGACGCATCCAAAGGAATTCTAGCGGCGACGGGAAAACCTGGCGGCTGGCTGCTCACGAACAACGAATACGCCGACTTCGTGTTAAGACTGGAGTATCAAGCAGAAGCTGAGGCGAACAGCGGTGTTGCCATACTCGCTTCGCCTGCGGACAAAGACCATCTGGAGGTTCAGATCAGTCGGATTGTCGGCTGGGCCACGGGCGGCGTGTGGTCAGACCTCGCCAACACAACGGATGCAGGATTCATTCCCGTGGCATGCCCTGCTCAAGAAAAGTCCGGGCAAGAATGGAACGCGCTTGAAATTGACTTTCGCTCTCGCCAATTGAAAATCGCCGTAAATGGGAGCGAAGTCCTGAAGCTGGACGTGAACGAATTGGCAAATCGGCCAAACGCATATCCAGCGTGGAAGCGGACAAGAGGCCGGATCGGGCTGCAATCTCAGACGAATAAGGTCCGATTCCGAAATGTGAGGCTTGAAGAGATTGTCCCTGCGAGTGAATCTTTGGCACGATGGGATACCCCCGCCTTCCAGCAATGGCATCGGCTTAATCCGTATTGGACGATCACTCCCCAGGAAATCACCGGATCGACGGTCGGCGGAGGACTCGAATTCAACACGTTCTTATGCAGCAACAGAAGCTATCGGGATTTCGAGGTGACCTGTCAGGTCTGGCTCAAGAAAAATAATTCCGGCATTCAAATCAGAAGCGAATTTGTCGATCAAAACAAATGTATTCTGAAAGGGCCTCAAGTTGACATGGGTCCGAACTACTGGGGCAGTCTTTACGGCGAGCAGACGACCGGGCTGATGCAGGACGCTCCCGCGGATTTCGGGCAGAGGTTCGTCAAGCCCAATGAATTCAACGATGTCTCGGTGCGCTGCGTGGGAAAGCATGTGACTCTCAAAATCAACGGTCAAACAAGCATTGATCGGGATTTCCCGGAGATCGCCGATGAAGGGATCATCGGATTGCAATGTAGCCGTTCACAGGGCGGTGAAAAACTGGTCTTCGCGCAATCGGCGATTTGGGCGACACCTTGGGTATGTCGCTCGATGGGATTACCGAGGAACTGATCGCCCGGCAGACGCCGGAGGCACAGGTTATCATTCGGCTG